>NZ_SPHM01000016.1:0-70282 GCF_005844125.1 Pseudoflavonifractor sp. BSD2780061688st1 E11 | reverse complement strand
TAAAAATTTGACACAAAAAAAGCAGGTTTTATGCGGCCTGCAAGGTATTTTTCTATTATTCAACTGTCAAACTCCCGGAACTGGAAAAGTATTCGGGGTGTGAAAAATGGATTGATGTGGGGAAAAGGAGCGGGGAGTGAGAGAAAATAGAGTAAACTTCCCATTTCGCCCATTTTCGGAAAATTCACTTGTAAATCAGAGGGTGCTATTCTATAATAGAAGAACCACAAAGGAAAAGAAGGAGGGTAACCCGTGAAAAACGAATTAGTAATTGTGCTTGACTTCGGCGGACAGTACAACCAGCTGGTGGCAAGACGTGTTCGTGAATGTAATGTATATTGCGAGATCTATTCCTACCGTATTGATATTGAAAAGATCAAGGCAATGAATCCAAAGGGAATCATCCTGACCGGCGGCCCGAACAGCTGCTACGAGGCAGATTCTCCGACATATACAAAAGAGTTATTTGAACTCGGTATTCCGGTTCTTGGACTCTGCTACGGAGCACAGCTGATGATGCATGTGCTTGGCGGAAAGGTAACAAAAGCAGAAGTCAGAGAGTACGGAAAGACCGAGGTTTTGATTGATAAGAAAGATTCCAAGGTGTTTGAAGGTGTAGAAGCTTCTACAACATGCTGGATGAGCCATTTTGATTATATTGCACAGGTTGCGCCGGGATTTGAGATTACGGCCCACACAGCAGACTGCCCGGTTGCAGCAGCTGAAAATGCAGAGAAAAAGCTGTATGCAATTCAGTTCCATCCGGAAGTACTTCATACAGTCCGCGGAAAAGAGATGCTGTACAATTTCGTACGCGGTGTCTGCGAATGTTCAGGCGACTGGAAGATGGACGCATTTGTTGAAAATGCAGTTGCAGATATCAGAGAAAAAGTGGGAGACGGCAAAGTTCTGCTGGCACTGTCCGGCGGTGTTGACTCTTCCGTAGCAGCAGGACTGCTTTCCAGAGCGATCGGAAAACAGCTGACATGCGTGTTTGTAGACCATGGACTTCTTCGTAAAAACGAAGGAGATGAAGTAGAAGCAGTATTCGGACCGGAAGGAAACTTTGACTTGAACTTCATCCGTGTTAACGCACAGGAAAGATATTACAACAAACTTGCAGGTGTGACAGAACCGGAACAGAAGCGTAAAATTATCGGCGAAGAATTCATCCGTGTATTTGAGGAAGAAGCAAAGAAAATCGGAGCCGTAGATTTCCTCGCACAGGGAACGATTTATCCGGACGTTGTAGAGAGTGGTCTTGGCGGAGAATCCGCAGTGATCAAATCTCACCACAACGTAGGAGGACTTCCGGACTTTGTTGATTTCAAAGAAATTATCGAGCCGCTCCGCGATCTTTTCAAAGACGAAGTTCGTAAAGTAGGACTGGAGCTTGGCATTCCGGAAGATCTGGTATTCCGTCAGCCATTCCCGGGACCGGGACTTGGAATCCGTATCATCGGCGAAGTTACAGCTGAGAAAGTACGGATCGTGCAGGATGCAGACGCAATCTACAGAGAAGAGATTGCAAACGCAGGACTGGCAAGAGAAGTCAACCAGTACTTTGCAGCGCTCACAAATATGCGTTCTGTTGGAGTTATGGGAGATGAAAGAACCTATGACTACGCAGTAGCACTTAGAGCAGTAAAAACGATCGACTTCATGACAGCTGAAGCAGCTGATATCCCGTTTGAGGTACTTCAGAAAGTCATGAGCAGAATCATCAACGAGGTGAAAGGTGTCAATCGCGTATTCTACGATTTGACAAGCAAACCACCAGGAACGATTGAGTTTGAATAGTAAACAGAGAGCCGGGAGGCCGCATAAACACTGGGTTTCCCGGCTTATCATATGCTCCGTGGTACTATTTTGGAACTAAAATTGCAATGAGTAAAAATGAATAAAGAGATAGAAATGTGCAGAAAGCCGTTTGTTCTTTTAATTGAGAGCAGGCGGTTTTTTTGCGTTCTATAATATATGGCTGCCTGCCAGAGCAAAAAGAAAGAGAGGAATTATTTATGAAGAAAACGAGAAAAGCCGCAAGTAATGTAAACAATGCTGTTAATCTGATCTCCGGAGCCTATACATTGCCCCTGATCGACAAACTGTTTTCCAACAGCCAGAGAATTGAGGATATGGATGATATTTATTTCTCCATAACTGCATTGGTGGATACAGACAGAATCAACGAGGCGTTCCATATGATAAGAGGATTGTTTGGAATTGCCGGTATGGAATATCCGCAGGAGATCGCACAGTTGGAAAACTCGGAAGAACTGCAGGAATCTTTTGTGTCGGAATTAATTTTTGATTTTTATGACGTGATTGAGGATAAGAGGTTAGAAACAGAAGAACAGGAAATTCCCGTTTAAAATGCGGGAATATTACATAGGAAATTGAGAGGTATATTGTAAATCTATTCATTTTTGGTATATAATAATACTATTCAATCTCCAAATTGAAATTTAACTATCTAATCCTCAAAAACCATTGATTTTTCAAGGCTTCACGCCTGTTTTTCATTCAAACCTTATCTGTTTGCCCTTGTTTTTGCCCTTACGAGCCGAAACAAGGGCAACTTTTTATTCCCCGCCGACCACCTTATCCAGCAGCCTTGCGGAAGTGCGCTTCGCTTCCCTTGTAGAGTGAGCGTAGATGTTCATTGTGGTACTGACATCGGAGTGTCCGAGAAGTTCCTGCACATCTTTCGGCTTTGCGCCGCCGGAAAGCAGATTGCTTGTGTAGGTGTGACGGAGCGTGTGGAAATGGAAATCTTCAAGCCCTTTCACTTTCTTCTTTGCCGCCCTGCACATAATCCCTACCGTACTCGGCGCTTCATACGCCCCGTCTGCTCTCAGGCAGACAAAGGAGATTTCCTTGTAATCCTCCGGGACTTCCTCTGTCCTTTGCAGGCTGTAAACCTCATAATAGGTGCGCCCTTTTTCCTTTACTTCTTTGTAGTAGTTCAGGTGATAAAACTCCCCGTAGCGGAAACGGTTTTTGCGCTGTTCTGTTCTCGCCGCCCGCAGGATTGCCGCCAGCGTGTCGCAGAAATCAACGGTGCGGACTTTGCTCCGTTTTGTCGTTCCCACTTCGGTTGTGTGCCTTGTTCCGTTATAGCGCATGCTTCGGCGTACCGTGAGATATTGTTCCTCAAGGTTAATATCCTGCCAAGTCAAGCCGCATACTTCCCCGATACGAAGCCCCGTGTAGTACGCTATCTGCACAGGCAGCAAGGCGGGATTATCTTTTGCCTTGAGAAATTCCTCCAGCTTTTGGAACTGTTCATGGGTGATAGTAGGAATACTGGAAGTATCTTCCTCACTGTCCGAGAAAATATCCGTTTCCTGCTTCCTGCCCCTCAGCTTCACATACTGCATAGGGTTAAAGGTAATCAGTTTTTTCGGGAAAACCGCAAAGCGGAAGGAATTTTGCAACACCGCCGAGAACAGGAGCATATATCCTTTGCTCATGGGCTTTGAAGTTGTCCCGTCCGGGTTTGTCCCACCGTAGCTCAGAAAATCAATGAACGCCTGCAAATGGTCGGCGGTCACGGTTTTCAGCTTGCGTTTGCCAATGGGATATTGCTTGATACGGTTGACCGTTCCCTGATAGGACATGACCGTCCCGTTGCTTAAGTTGCCGGGTTTCAGTTCTTCCTCTACCCACATATCCAGCATATCGCCTACCGTGATGTTTTCCGCTTTCCCGACAAACTGCTTTTCCTCATAGTCCGCTATCGCTTTGCGGAGCATGGCTTCTGTTTCCGCCTTGCTCTCTGTGCCTGCAAACTCTTTCTGCACTTTTCTGCCGCTTTCATCTTCAATATAAAAGCGTCCGTACCACTTTTTGCCTTTCTTTCTTACAGAACCTTTTGCCATAGATAAAAAACTCCTTTCTATCCGTGGCAATCGGGACTGTGACATATGGTGTGCGTAAAGTAATTGTGTCACTTCCGCCAGTGAAAGTCAACTGGCGTCTTTACTTGTCAAGGTGCCACGGAATTTTCTTTTTCGGAAAGCCTTTCTTCGGCTTCCTCCACTATCCCGAAAAGTGCGCCCATCGACATTCTTGTGCGCCCCTCATCGTGGATATGTAAAATCCCGTCTAAAAACCGTTTCATATCCTCAATCGGTACTTCCATCTTCTTGCGGTATACCTGTTCCATGATTGCCCCGGACTCTATGGCGTACCGTCCAAGAGACTCTTTCAGCCCTTTGTCCTCCGCCACACGGTCAACTTCCTCCATAGCATCAGCAAAGTAGCAGGTCATAACCGTATACAGGTCAACCATCTTGCCGAGAAATGTCGTGAGAAGCTGCTGGTGCGGCTCGCCCTTTACTGTATAGGAAACTGTGTCCAGATATTTCCTGATGTGTTCCTCAATATCCCGCTGGCAAAGAGTATAGGTGTCATATTCCTTATCATCGGAAAGACCTGTCAGCCATTCGGGAGTTGTGAGCAACGCTTCCGCAAGACCGTTGATAACCATTGTGCGCTTCGGATCAACTCCGTCCGCTTCATACCGCTGAATGGTGGATTTGTTCACGCCTACACGCCTGCCAAGTTCCGGCATGGTAATGTTTAACTCTGTGCGGCGTTCCTTAATCCTCCTACCGACCTGTTTTGCGGTGAATGTGGTTTCTTTTTTCAAGGTGTTCACCTCCTGACTGGTATCAGTATAACACGCCGATACTTATTTTGCAACCTTTATCTCAATGAAAGTTGTAAATAAACTATGAATGGTTGCAAAATAGGTTGACAAGAGATGGCAGAATAAGTATAATGATAAAACAGTAGTTGCAAAATGAGTATTCTAAAAGGAGGTTGATAGAATGAGCGCAGTCAAAATGGGACTTACCATAGAGGAAGCCGCAGAATGTACGGGTATCGGCAGGAACACCATGCGGAAGCTGGTGGAATGGGGAAAGCTGCCCGTCCTCAAAGTGGGGCGCAAGACCATTATCCGCAGGGACACGCTGGAACGGTTTCTGACGGTCAATCAGGGAAGAAATCTTCTGAAGCCCGATGATGTCCGCAGAGTGGAATGACCATCCATTCTCTTTTCGGAAAGTAACCCTAAGCCCTCGGCGTTTGAGAGCGAAATACACCCCTCGCACAAATCTTCGATTTGTACTCCGGGTATTTCGCCCTTGCAGGGGGCTTCCGTATCAACCGCCTGCGGCGTATGATACGGGGCTGTCACCGCTGCCGCAGCGACAGCCACAACCGTAAACGGTTGCAAAAAAAGGACGCACCTTGACAACAGAAAACGGAGATGATGTATGCCGAGACACAGTTTTATCCAGATGTCAAAACTGCCCAATGTCAAAGGGCGAATATCGTATATTACAAGCCATGCAAGGCAGGAAAATCTCTATGCCACCTACCGCACCGCCGACAGCACCTTTTGGAGCAACCTTGCAAGGGAAAGCCAGCAGGAGTTTCAGCGCAGCGGCACAGAGGGCAAATGTATCGAAGCAAGGGAACTGATTATCGCCTTGCCCGAAATCTATACGCAATACGAGCCGCAGCAGGTACTCACGGACTTTACAGAGGAGTTCCGCAGGCGGTACGGTGTGGAGTGCGTGTCCGCCCTCCACCACAACAAGCGCAAGACAAATTATCATATCCATCTGATTTTCAGCGAGAGGAGGTTGCTCCCCGAACCTGATGTAAAGGTTGCTTCCCGCAGCGTGTTCTTTGACGAGACTGGAAAGCGTGTCCGCACCAAAAAGGAAATCACGGGGGAGGACGGGCAGATACGGAAAGGCTGTACCGTCATCAAAAAAGGCGAGGTATACGAAAGCCATCTGTTTACTACCAAAGATACACGCTTTAAGGGAGAGCCTTTTCTCCGAGAGATAAAGGAAGTGTATACAGAACTTATTAACTGCCATATCTCCGATCCTGAGCAGCACTTAAAGGTATTTGATAAAAACAGCGTCTATCTTCCGGCCAAGAAAATCGGCAAAAATAATCCCAAAGAGGACGAAATCAAAGCCGATAATGCCGCAAGGCAGGAATGGAACAGGACAGCGGATATGGCGTTATTATCAGGTATCTCCGAAGCAAAGATTTTAGAAGTCAAGCAGACAGAGATACACGAAAAGGCGAGCCAGTCTATCAAAAGCAAGGGCTGGCTGCCGGGTCTGTTCCGCAGTATCGTAAACAAGGCTAAGGACTTCCTGCAAAACTTAATCCGTGAACACGATATGCCGCCGAAGCCTGTCCTTGAAATAGATATGGCAGAGTTCCGTACCATGCAAAAGCTGATGATAAAGGCGCAGGATAAGGCGAAAGAAATCCGGCATTTGCAGGATACGGTACTTCCGAAGCTGAAACAACAGCTTGCCGATACAAAAGGGATTTTCAAGGGTAAGGAGCGCAAGGCGCTCACAGAGCAGATACAGCGGACAGAAAAGGAAATCGCTGAAAAGCTGGATAAACTGCCCGATGTTCTGAAAGAGGACGGTTATCCCGATGTGCAGGCGTACATGGCAACCTACCGTAAGGCGGAGGCTGTTGTGGAGCAGTTCAATCGTGACCTTGCCGCATGGGAGCAACAGGTCAGGGAAAAACAGAAACCCGCCAAAAAAGAGCAGGCAAAGCCGCCTGAACGAGAGAGCGTGCTGAAACGCCTGCGTCAGCTTCAGGCGGAGGGTAAGCAGAGAAACCAGCCGAGACAGAGAAAGAAATCCTTTGACAGAGACAGCCGATAGGCACGAAAAACCGCCGCTATGGTATCACCCATGCGGCGGCATACATAAAAATCTTATTTGTGTTCTGCAAGCGTGACTTTCATATCCTGAGCATTGATGCTTGTTTCCTTTTTGCACTTCGGACAGTAGAGAGGGAAGTTTCTTAATTCTGTATCTTCCCGTATCATTGTGCGAGTTTTATTGCCGCAGATAGGGCAATATATCCATTCTGTGGCTTTCATGTTACTTTTCTAATTTCAAGTCTTTTATTTTTTGAGATATTCTCTCAATGACCTGTATAAAACATTCATCACTTTTGCCCGTCGGATCGGGAAGTCCCCAATTATCATCAAACGCTCTACCGATATAGGGACAACCGACATCACACCCCATTGAAATCGCAATATCGGGCGTAGGGATTTTATCAATCGTCTTGCTATACTGGCTTTGCTCCATATCTATCCCATAAAGCTGTTTCATAAGCCGCACAGCGTCCTGATTGATTTGTGATTTTGTTTCTGTTCCGGCAGAATAGAAATCAAACTTATCTCCCGCCAAATGTTTTCCAAGTGCTTCTGCAATCTGACTGCGGCAGGAGTTATGCACACAAATAAAGGCTACCTTTTTCTTATCCATCGTTAAAACCCCAGCTTGTGCAGCAGAGCAACCACATCAGCAGCTTTCAAAACCTTACCCATAGCAACAACCTTTTCGTTGACAACAAGGGCAGGCATACTCATAACACCGTATTCCATTACTTTCTGCATATCGGTAATGTATTCGACCTCTACGGAAAGTCCCATATCCTTTACTGCCTGCTTTGTGTATTCAAATTGTTCGTGACAGGATTTACAACCTGCCAACACTTTGATACAGCAGATTTCTCCCTCTTTCAAATCAGGACAGCAATCGTTTGTAATGCTTTCTGCTTCGCTGGCAGCACAACCGCAGCTACAAGCGCAAGCAGGTGTTTTCTTTTCTTCTTCCTTTTTCTTTCCAAAGTTAAATAATGCCATAATAATAACCTCCTAAAATTAAACAATTAAATATTGTATTGCGTTGAAAAGATAGCCTACAATAATAATACCAGCAGCACATATTCCAATGAAAATACCAAGCAGTTTCGGTTTGACCGCCTTACGAAGCATAATCATCGAGGGGAGCGAGAGCGTTGTAACGCCCATCATAAAGGAAAGGACAACGCCGAGCAAAGCGCCTTTCGCCAGCAGAGCCTCCGCAATCGGGATTGTACCGAAAATATCCGCATACATCGGAATACCGACTATTGTGGCAATAATTACGCCAAACGGATTATTTTCGCCAAGTGCTTTGACAATAAATTCTTCAGGAATCCAGTTGTGAATGAAAGCACCAATGCCCACGCCGATCAGAACATAAGGAGCAACCTTTTTAGCGGTTTCAACAACCTGTTCCCACGCAAATTTCATACGGTCTTTGAAATGCAGTTCCTCCTGCGGAACATCAATCGAGTGACCGTTTCGGATATATTCTTCCACTTGATTATCGAGGTGCAACTTTTCAATTAGCGTTCCGCCAGCCACAGCGATTACCAAACCGAATATTACATATAAAACAGCAACTTTCCAGCCGAAAATACTCATCAGTAAGACAAGGCTTCCGAGGTCAACCATCGGCGAAGAAATCAAAAAGGAGAATGTAACGCCAAGCGGCAAACCTGCGCTTGTAAACCCGATAAACAACGGAATGGAAGAACACGAGCAAAACGGTGTTACCGTACCGAGCAGAGCGGCGATGATATTCGCCCATATTCCGTGAAATCTGCCGAGTATCTTTTTAGCTCTTTCGGGCGGGAAATAACTTTGAATATACGAGATAATCAAAATCAAAACGCCGAGCAGTACCATAATTTTTACAGTATCATAGATGAAAAACTGAACACTTCCTCCTATTTTGCCCGTGGTATCTAAACCGCAAGCGTTCAAAAATGTTTCAATGAGGCGATTCAGCCAGTTCATACCAAGGACTTCATTTTGAAAAAAGTCCCAAATTGTTTTTAGTGTCTCCATAAAAAGCCCCTTTCATATAGTTATATTGAAATATGTCGATTTATCGTCCCGAATATAAGCCGTGCGGAAAAGCAATCAATAAACTTCCTCACTTTTCACAGCACGACTTGTTTTCGCTTTCAACATCAAGTGTTGTCAACTGCCGCAAACATTCTTTTGCCTGCTCCACACCTTTTTCTGAAATAGAATAGTGTGTCCATTTTCCCTCTTTGCGCCCGACAACTATTTCAGCGTCACAAAGAATTTTCATATGGTGGGAAAGCGTAGGCTGCGTGACATTGATTTCTTCTAGCAACTTGCAAGCACATTTTTCACCTGAACGCAGCAGTTTTATAATCCTAATGCGGTTTTCATCACAAAACGCTTTGAAAATTGCCGCAATTCTTTTTTCATCCATCTCTCTCAATCACCTCCTATAGATAAATGTCTATGTGTTATTATATGCAACACATAGAAAAATGTCAATATATTTTTTTGATTTAAGTGAAACAGCGGTAGGAAAACTAAATCCTACCGCTGTCTTCTTATGCAAAGATGATTTCTTTTTCCACAATCTCCTTTGCACACGCCCGTATGTTATTCATTCTCTGTGTCCATTCCAAAGCGTTTTCCGCCTTTAACTGCTCCGTAATACCCTGCACCCGTTTCATCTGCTCTGTGAGCCTTTCCATGCGTTCCTGCGCCTGCCTGTCGATGTCAGCAAGGTAATTGTTCAGTCTGCCGCTTGTGAACAAGGTTATGTAGGTGGCTCGGCGGTATTCTTTCAGATACCGCAAGTGCCGCTGTCCCCACAAACCAATAGGCTGTTCTTTTTCGGCTGGTAAGATAAGACATGGGATATAATAATCTCCTTGCAGTTCATACCACAGACCATTTTTATCATCGTAAATGTACTTGTCCATTGAAAAATCCTCCGTTATAATATATTCGCACATACATCACAGTTCTCCGATTGCCACACTTTGTTATATCTTGTTATGAGATTTTCTTGCCCTTGTATTTGCCCTTATGAGCAATGAGGGAAAGAGTAAACTTGTGTGTAACCGTATAAAGAGATAAGGCAGACACATTGCGATAAATCCTTTATTTTCAAGGCTTTTGGAGGATTTTATTAAAACACTGTAACCTCTGTTGAGAGGTCATAATTTACTGATATTCAAATTGGAATTTATCAAGAAATTAAACGGAGCAAGAAGTTCTAATTGACCAAGGTAAAGAAACATGGAGGTGTTTCAAAAAATGAGAAAAATCAAAATAATTCTGTGTATATCATCCTTAATTGTAAGCATATTATCAGGTTGTGAAAAGCAAGGGACGAACATTGACCTGGCGAGTATTGACATATCCGATATCGATAAAGTTGAACATACAGGAACTACAGGCGGTCAGAATGGTGGATATTCATATTCTTTTTCGGAAAGCGAAAGCAACGGATTTATTGAGTTGTTGAACCAAGTGGAACTCGGGAATGCTGTGGATGAAAGAGATGCATTGTCAAGTGGAGCGGTTTCTTATTATACACTCTATTATACGGACGGAGAAACGATGACGATTAGTCCGGGACAATATTTTAAGATTGGAGATAGTTATTACGAATTCAAAAATTATGATGAATTGTGGGACAAGTTTATAGAATTTAACAGTATACATTAAAATTCGGTAAATCCTAAATTGTCAATCGTATCAAGTAGGAAACAATAAGTGAATACAGAAATTACATAGCCGGAAGGTTTTCAATTTACGAAAATCCTCCGGCTTTTTTCATGCCCTTTTTATACATAGCCATTTCCCTACGCAGGAAGATGGCTATTAAATTTTTAGGAAAGGAGGGAACCGTATGGTGAATTGCAAAGTAATTGCGATTGCCAACCAGAAAGGCGGAACGGGGAAAACCACCACAACCGTCAACTTAGGGATCGGGCTTGCCAGAGAAGGAAAAAGAGTTCTTTTAGTGGACGCTGATCCACAGGGCGATCTGACAACCTCACTGGGATGGCCGGAGCAGGATAACCTTTCTGTGACACTTGCCACACAGTTAGAAGGGATTGTGGCTGACCGGGAAATGGATAGCCACGCCGGAATTTTACACCATGAGGAAGGCGTTGATCTGATCCCGTCCAATATTGAACTGGCAGGGTTGGAAGTAATGCTTGTCAATGCCATGAGCCGGGAACTCACTCTGAAAAATTATCTCAATGAAGTGAAAAGCAGGTATGACTATGTGCTGATTGACTGCATGCCGAGTTTAGGTATGCTGACGATCAATGCACTGGCGGCGTCTGACAGTGTGATTGTACCGGTACAGGCCCAGTATCTTCCGGCAAAGGGAATGACACAGCTTATGAAAACAATCGGGAAGGTGCAAAGACAGATCAATCCGGCGCTGAAGGTGGACGGTGTACTTTTGACACTTGCAGATATGCGGACAAATCTGGCCCGTGTAACCGCAGAAAGTATCCGACAGAATTATGGGCGTAAGATCAAGGTTTACCAGACTGTCATTCCGGTTGGCGTGAAAGCGGCGGAAACAAGTGCCGCAGGACAGAGCATTTACCGTTATGACAAAAACGGAACAGTGGCAAAAGCCTATGCGTCATTTACAAAGGAGGTGGTACGGGATGGCGAAAAGCAGAGAAATAAAGCTGAACCTTCCCGCAGCCGATGACCTGTTCAGCACACAGGAGGAACGTGACGAGGCAAAACGGGAGTATGTAGCAGAAATTCCTCTGACAGAGATCAGCGATTTTCCTGACCATCCGTATAAAGTAAAGCAGGATGAAAGTATGCTGGAACTGGCGGCAAGTATCCGGGAAAAAGGCGTGGTCAATCCTGCTTTGGTGCGCCCGAAACCGGAAGGCGGTTATGAAATGGTGGCAGGACACCGGAGAAAATTCGCCAGTGAGATTGCCGGGAAAACAGTCATGCCCTGTATTGTGCGAAATCTGACGGATGACGAGGCTACGATCATCATGGTAGACTCTAACCTGCAAAGGGAGAAAGTTTTACCGTCAGAGAAAGCCTTTGCCTATAAGATGAAACTGGACGCAATGAACAGACAAGCAGGACGCCCAAGTAAAAATATGACACCAGTGGTGTCAAATTCTTTTGGAGTAAGAACAAATGAGGTTCTGGCAAAAGAAGTGGGCGAAAGCAGAGAGACAATCCGCCGCTATATCCGTCTTACTGAACTCATCACACCTATTCTGGATATGGTGGACGAGGGAAAGATTGCCATGCGTCCGGCAGTAGAGCTGTCTTACTTGCCGAAAGAGCAACAGCAGGCACTTTTTGACACAATGAAACTGGAGGACTGTACGCCCAGCCACGCACAGGCGATTAAAATGCGGAAGTTTGCAGAGGCAGGAAAGCTGAATGAGGATGTGATCCTGTCGATCATGACTGAGGAAAAGCCGAACCAGGTGGAGCAGTTTAAAATCCCGAAAAAGAGGATTGACAAATATTTCTCTCCGGGAACCACGCCAAAGCAAATGGAAGAGACGATCATTAAGGCACTGGAACTGTACCGCAGACGGGAGAGAGGACGGGAAAGATAAGAGGACACCTGGGGGAAAGTGGGTTCCTTTGTGGATTTCCAGTTTCCCGGTGTCTTCGCTCCGCTCCGGTCGGTGCTAACCGTGTGCTACCGGCACACAGCACCCCCTCCCCACACCCTACCCCTTCTGGATTACCAGCAGTTTACCAGCCGAAAAGAAGAATAAGGAGCCGGTGGCTATCCACATTCCATCGGATCAGTACCCAGCCCTGCCAGCAAGCAGGGATTTTTTATGTGGGCCGAAAGGCTCAGAAATGGAGGAGAATGAAGTGAAGAAAATCAAGCAGTTATTCAAGAAAGGGATCGCACTGGCGCTGGCGGCGGTCACGACACTGTCCGTCCTGCCGGCGGCCACGGTATCGGCTGCGTCCGAGCGGGCAACGATCACATTCGCTTATTGCTATGACGGAAACGGGAACACCATCCGTTATCAGCAGACAGTTTCCCACAACGGGATTACCTGCGGTCATGCGGGAGAGGCCAGAACCCGGATTTATGCAGACGGGGAGAACGCCTACTGTATCGAGCCGGGAATCTCCCTGCATACCGGGAACACATTGGAGAAGGACGCTTCTGTGGCGTGGAACAACTTAGGGAAAGAGAAACAGGACGCTGTGAACCTTGCCCTTTTGTATGGCGCACAGGGCAGCATGGGCAGTCTGTCCGGCACGGAAGATGAGAAAGTCCTTGCGACACAGATGGTCATCTGGGAGATCGTAACCGGGTGCAGGAATGCCACCGCTCCCTATGCCCGGACAGACGCCAAATTCTATAACAGTCTTTGCGTAGGCGGGGCAAACAGCGGTGTGGCAGCGGCTTATAACCAGATTGTTTCCGGCATGGTCAGCCACGGAACCATTCCCAGTTTTGCGTCCGGCAGTACAGACAGCACTCCGCAGGAACTGAAATGGGACGGAAACCAATATATGCTGAAACTGACAGACACCAATGGAGTCCTGTCGAAATTCAATTTCACATCATCCAACAGTGATGTAAAAGTCAGCACATCCGGAAACACACTGACCATCACATCCAGTAAAGCGATTGCCGGGAACGTGCAGTTGTCCGCAACCAAGAAGATCCCCACAGTGAGCAGCAGCGCAAAGCTGATTGCCTATGGCGATCCGTCTTTACAGGACGTGGTTACAGGCGTGGAGAATACAGCAGCGGTGCAGGCATATCTGAATGTGAAGATTCCTTATGGCCACGTTCAGATTGTGAAAACATCGGAGGACGGTGTGGTGGCTGGATTAAAATTCCAGATCACGGGCAACGGGATTGATCAGACCGTGACAACCGGGAAGGACGGAACGATCAAAGTGGAGAACCTTCAGCCGGGAACTTACACGGTAACAGAGCTGACAGAGAACCGATATGAACCGCAGAAAGCGAAGACTGTGGAGGTCAAAGGCGGGGAAACCGCTACCGTGGACTTTTCCAATATCCTCAAGCGTGGGGATTTGAAAGTGACCAAGACTTCTGAGGATGGTCTGGTGGAAGGCATGAAGTTCCATCTCTACGGAACCTCTCTTTCCGGTATTCCGGTGGACGAGTATGCGGTTACGGACAGCACAGGTGTTGCTACATTTTCTAATATTCTGATCTCCGGCGATACGCCCTATACGCTGGAGGAAGTGGAGACAGCAGACCGCTATGTGGTTCCGGCGGCCCAGAACGTGACCGTCAACTGGAACGAAGTGACGAATGCCACTGTCCATAACGTACTGAAAAAGTTCCGGGTAACGGTCACAAAGACAGACCGGGAGACAGGAATCCCGCAGGGAGACGCTACGCTGGCAGGCGCAGTGTACGGGATTTATGACGGGGATACACTGATTGACACTTACACCACGGACAGCAATGGCAGTTTTACTACGAAATATTATGTGTGCGGGGATAACTGGACAATCCGGGAGATCAGCCCGTCCGAAGGGTATCTGCTGGACGAGACTTCCTACCATGTGGGAGCAGAGGCAACTCTTTATACCGTGGAGCTGAACGATACTTCCAATGACGTGAATGAGCAGGTCATCAAGGGAAGGATTTCTATCATCAAGCACACGGATGACGGAAGTACGCAGATCGAAACACCGGAGGAAGGCGCAGAGTTCCAGGTGTATTTAAAGAGCGCAGGCAGCTATGACAGCGCAAAGGACAGCGAGCGGGATACGCTGGTGTGTGATGAGAACGGATATGCCGAGACGAAAGACCTGCCTTATGGCATTTATACGGTACACCAGACAAAAGGCTGGGAAGGCCGGGAGATGATCGGAGACTTTGATGTGTATATCAGCAGTGACGGAGAAGTTTACCGCTACCTCATCAACAACCGCCTGTTTGAATCCTATATCAAAGTAGTCAAGAAAGACGCAGAAACGGGAAACACCATCCCCCTTGCGGGAGCCGGGTTCCAGATCTATGACGAATCCGGGAACCTTGTGACCATGCAGTATACCTATCCGGAAGTCACAAAGCTGGATACTTTCTATACCGGAAGTGACGGTTATCTGATTACACCGGAGGTACTGCCTTATGGAAATTACACATTAGTGGAGGTACAGGCTCCTTACGGGTATGTACTGGACAGTACGCCGGTTCCATTTACAGTATCGGAGGAACAGTCCGGGCAGGACAGTGGAGTGACCGTGATCACGGTGGAAAAAGAGGATATGCCGCAGAAAGGCAAGATCCTTGTGACAAAAACCGGCGAGGAGTTCTCCTCTGTGCAGGTGTCTGGAGACGGTGTGGTGGACAAAGACGGGAACCTTGCGGAAGGCGAGAACATTTACACGCCTGTTTATGCAGTAACCGGGCAGGCCGGGGCGGTATATGAAGTGATCGCCGCCGAGGACATTGTGACACCGGACGGAACTGTGCGGGCAAACGCCGGGGATGTAGTGGATACCATTACCACAGATGAGGAAGGCAAGGCAGAGACAAAAGAACTGTATCTGGGGAAATACCAGATCGTGGAAAAGACAGCGCCGGAAGGTCTGGTGCTGAATACAGAAACCCATGAGGCGGAGCTGACATATGCCGGACAGGAAGTATCTGTAACAGAGGCGGACACCGCTTTCTATAATGAGCGGCAGAAAGTGACGGTTGATCTTACAAAGACACTGGAACAGGATGAAATCTTTGGGATCGGAAGTGCAGGAGAGATCCAGAACGTGGCCTTTGGCCTGTATGCTGCAGAGGATCTGACAGCAGCGGACGGTTCCATGATTCCGGCGGACGGTCTGATCGAGATCGTGTTCTGCAGTACAGAGGGAACCGCCGCATTTCAGACAGACCTGCCTTTTGGCAAGTATTATGTGAAAGAAGTTGCCACTGACCAGCATTATCTTCTGTCAGAAGAAACCTATCTTGTGGACTTTACCTACCAGGGGCAGGATACCGCTGTTGTCCATATTTCCGCAAATGAGGGAAATGCCATTGAGAATGAACTGATCCGGGGAAAGATCTCCGGACGGAAAGTAGACACGGACGGAGAGGCACTGGAAGGCGCAACGATTGGCCTGTTTTCCGCAGGTGCAGAAGAATTTACGGAAGATACTGCCTTAATGGTAACTACTTCTGATGAGGACGGAGCCTTTGCATTTGAGGATGTACCCTTTGGCAGATGGATCGTCCGGGAGATCGCAAGCCCGGAAGGATATGTGCTGAATGAGGCACTCCACTATGTAGCGGTTACGGAAGATGAGGAAGTGATCGAGGTGGAGCTGATCAACAAACTCATTGAGGGCAGTGTCCGTCTGACAAAAGTGGACGCAGAATATCCGGCGAACAAGCTGACGGGCGCTGTATTTGAGTTGTATGCAGATACGGACAAAGACCAGAAACTGACCGAAAAGGATGAACTTGTGGGAGAAATCCCGAAAATCTCAGAGGGCATTTACCAGACGGACGGTCTGCTCTACGGAGGATATTTTGTGAAAGAAAAGACTGCCCCGGAAGGCTTCAAGCTGGATGAGAACGCTTATTACTTTGAGATCAGTGAGGACGGAAAGATCGTAGATGTGGAAAATGAGGCAGGCGTTGGCTTTATCAACCAGCCGATTACCGGAAAACTGGAACTGACCAAGACAGACGTTGCAGACGGGAAACCTCTTCCAAATGCCGGATTCCGTATTAAGGACGAGGATGGGAATATCGTTGCCACAGGCGTAACAGATGAGAACGGGATCGCCATCTTTACCCTGCGGTATGGAAAATACACCTATCAGGAGTATAATGCGCCGGAAGGCTATGAGATTGATGAGTCCGAATACGCCTTTGAGATCAAGGAGGACGGACAGATCGTAAAGGCCACTATGACGAATGAAAAGATCCCGGAGGAACTGATCACGACACCGAAGACCGGAGATGACAGCAGGCCGGGCCTGTGGATCGGGTTATCTGTCCTGTCCGGAGCGGGCGTGACAGCCTTTGGAATTCTGACGGCAATGAAAATGAGAAAAAAGAAAGGGGAAAATAAGGCATGAACGCAAAGATGTGGATCACGGTCATTTTAGTGGCATTTATCGCAGGAGCCTTGATCTGGCTGAATCTGCGGAACCGGAAGAAATAGACAGAACGTGACAGGAGGCGGCGGTAAGCCGCCTCTTTACATACCGGACGAAAGGAGGAAAAGCCATTGATACAGAAATTTAATACCGGGATTGCCAGACGGTATGGGATAGCCGCAGCTTTGCTTGCGGAGGCAATCTGGACGGAAATAAAAGAGAATGAATTTCATGGACGCTGCCGGTATGACGGGGAAACCTGGATGTGTTGCAGCCGGAAAATGTTTCTGATCCGTATGCCCTATCTGACAAAACATATGGTCAGCACGGGCCTTGCAAGGCTGAAACGGGCAGGTGTCCTCATAAAAGGCGAGTGGAACAAAGGACAGTCTGACCGGACGGGCTGGTATACGTTTACGCCTTATGGGAGGAAGGTCATGGAAGAAAGCGAGGATGAGGACTATGCGTGAGAAAGAGCAGAAACAAAAGATAGAAAAAGTGTCTCTGTCACGGGAGGTGCGCTGATGGAAAAACGGGTAAATCAGGGATATGAAATTGTTCAGTCCATTGAGGTGGGAACATCGGAGTTTGTTTTAGGCGTCAGCCAGTATCATCCGGAACAGTTTGTGACATGGAAATGCAGTGGAAAGACGGATTATTACTGGGGGCATTATACTGACAGCCTGCTGAAAGCAACCAAAGATCTGTGTGAGAGGGCTTTGGAAGAAATCGCATATCTGGAACAGCGGGAGCAGCGCAAAGGAACAAAAAGGGAAATACAGAAAACAGAACAGGAAAGGTAGGTGTGGAAGTTGGCACAGATCAACCATAAGGCTGTCCGCGCTCTCTCAAAGCTGATGGAGGCGGGATTTGACAATGAAAAAGCAGTTTTAAATATGACAATGGATGATATTTTGTCTCTGCCAGGGATCACAGTGGCAGAAATCGGGATGATTAATGAGATCCAGAAAGCAGTAAAAGCCGGAAAGTTCATAACATTTTTGGGGGCGGGGAGATATGAGCAGTGAAAAAATGATCTGCTTTACGGACGGCGGGGGAAACCCGCTTTTTTCCCTTCCGGACAGTTCTTTTCTGCGTCTGGAGTATGACAACGGGGATTGCTCCTGCGCTTTCTGCCGCTATCACAGTGAGGAACAGGTGGAAATAGACGGGAAGTGCAGAAATATCCGCCAGTTTGCAAGGCAGATGGAAAAGAATGGGATTCATTATCGGCCCATGAGTGAGACAAAACGGAAAGGAGGCAGGGATGTATGGCAAAGAAGAAATATGATCTGATCACAGACCTTTATACAGAGACTGTAAAAGAAGTAACTGCCAGTCCGGAAAACTGGCTGTCTTTCCTGCGCTCTGCCTGCAGGAACTTCCGGCTGCCTTTTGATGACCAGATTCTAATCTATGCACAGCGCCCGGAGGCGTCCGCAGTGTTGCCTATGAAAGTCTGGAATGAGAAGTTTGGGCGGTGGGTAAAGCGGGATTCCAAAGGAATCGCAGTTTTTGACAAGGACAGCCCGAAACTGAGATTGAAATACTATTATGACGTTTCAGATACGCAGGAAGGACGTTACCGCCGTCTGCTCCGGCCAGTGCCATTGTGGGAAGTGCCGGAAGAATATCAGCCGGATGTGAGGGAAACCCTTGCCAATGCCTTTGGCGTGGACGAAACAGTGACAGGATTTGCGGAAACCATACTGGAGGCGGCAAAGATTGCGGCAGAAGATAACATTGCGGATTATCTGCCGGATCTGCTCTCAGAACGAAAGAACAGCTATCTGGAAGAGGTGGACGAGTACAACGTGGAGGTGGAGGCCCGCCAGCTTTTATCGGCCAGTGTTGCTTATATGGTCATGGTACGGTGCGGCGTGGATACCGACCTGTATCTGGATACAGAGGACTTCCGGAATATCACGGACTTTAATACGCCGGAAATGGTCAACCTGTTTGGTGTTGCGGCCAGTGATGTGGCGGAAATGGCATTCTCCGAGATTTCCGATACTGTCAATAAGCTGAGAAAGGCAGAGAGAAAGAATAGTCGCACCTTTGCCGGGAAAGAGACAGGCCGATATAATGAAAGCGAAAACAGAGAACAGATTACAGAAAGGGGCATTACACATGAGAGCGATCACATACAGCAGACAGGGCGATTATCTTCTTCCGGATTTGACCGTGCCGGACGAACCGGAAGTACACCGTGGGAAGTACGCTTTCCTCCGTCAGACTTATCTGAAAAATTACCGGTACGGGATGTATCTGAACCTGCTGACAAAAGGAGAACTGAACCGCCATCTGAACGAAGTGCAGCGAGAGGCACAGGAGCGGATGGAAGTTCTGACCGGGCAGATGAAAGCAGCCTGGGGCGTGACAGAGGAACTGAAAGCGAAAGACCAGATGGCGTGGGTACAGCAGATGAACAACATCCGGCAGGCAGCGGAAGAGATCGTGATGAAGGAGCTGATCTACAGCTAACCGGACAAGAACCACAGCCGGAAGAGGAAAGGCAGAACCCAACTGCAGAGCCACAGCCAACGGTGGCAGAACAACAGTCATTATTAGAAGAACTGGCAGGAGAGGAATCTCCTGCTTTTTCTATGCCACAGGAAATCATTGACCATACCCTGCAGTCCGGTTCTTCCTTTGAACATGGCAAATACAGAATTTACTCCTATTTTCTGCAAGAACACAGCAATAAGGAAAAAGCAGAATTTTTAAAGCAGGAATATGGCATGGGAGGATCTGTAACTGATTATTTAGGAGAAAGATTTCACCAGGATACAAATGCGAAAGGTTATACCATCCAGTGGAAGAATTATGAGACTACTTTGAAATGGACGGCGGTTGCAAAGAGGATTGATGAGCTGATCGCTGTCGGACGGTATATGACAGAGAAGGAACTGGAGTATATTCCGGAGTATGAAAAAACTACTTTGACAGGTAACATTTACGACTTTTTTTATAATCAGCCGGAAACGTTTTTACGTCCATATCCGTATGGCTCAGATTATCATAGAGCGATAAACCAAATCCGCCCGCAGCTTGATGATCCCAAACAAGTAAAAGAAATCCTTTCCATGATGGAAGAGGTTCTTGCGGGAACCGCAGATTACGATCAGCGATACCCGTCCATGCAACAGGTGTATAAAGATCTTACGGATTACCGGGACGGAGTATTCCGTTTGTTTACTCCCATACCAGCCGAAAGAGAAAACACGCAGGCTCCCCCGGAGCCTGTTCCGGCACAGAGCCGGGAGGAGGTTCTGGCAGGACGTCTCAATGCATTTTACCAGGCGTATGACTGGTATGAATACCAGGATACAATTGAGGCAGGAGAGACACAGGAGGATGTTCTGCGCCAGTTGCAGGAACAGTTGGCCGATCCCCAGTCCGTGCAGGAAATTTACAGCTATCTGATCAGTGTCCGGGAAGGGATGGACACGGAGGATGAAAATTATTCCGAAGTGTCGGAACTGATAGCCGGGATTGCGGCCTTGCCTGCCATGAAGCCGCCTTATGACCTGCAGGTGGATACGATTGTCACAATAGGCACAAAAGAATATTCCATTGACTTTATTTCCGATGAGATGGTGGTTCTGCGTGACCAGATGTATCCGCTTTTCACAGAGGAAATGCCGAGGAAGGTGTTTGACCGCCGGGTACGGGAAAATCCGGCGAATGACCATCTGAAGGCGGGCAGGAAACCGTCAGAGGAACCAGCCGAAAAAGACAAGGAGGAACCGGCTCCCGCACAGGAAATGGCGCAGGAGCAGGAGGACGGATTTACCGGAATAAAACCGGAGGACAATCCTTTTGAAAAGGAACCGGAAGAACTTCTGGAGGATCTGGCCCCGGCATGGACACAGAAGAAACCTGCCGGGAGGGTAAGAGGGTTTGATCCGCACCTGGAGATTCCCCAGGAGAGCCGCAGCCAGTATCGGATCACGGATGAGCATTTAGGGGAGGGAACTGAAAAAGAAAAGTTCCGTGCCAACATCATGGCAATCCAGCTATTGAAGAAGTGTGAGGAAGAAAACCGCTTTGCCACGCCGGAAGAACAGGAAATCCTTGCCGGATATGTTGGATGGGGCGGGCTGTCTGACGCTTTTGACGAGACGAAATTTTCCTGGTCAACGGAATATCTGGAATTAAAGACCGTTCTGACGGAGGAGGAATATGCCGCTGCGAGACAGTCCACGCTGACCGCCTTTTATACGCCGCCGGTGGTGGTCAGTGCCATGTATCAGGCTTTGGAGAACATGGGGATGAAATCCGGGAACATTCTGGAGCCAAGCTGCGGAACAGGAAATTTTATCGGACGGAAGCCGGAGAGCCTGTCCGACTGCAGGGTTTATGGTGTGGAAATTGACAGCATTTCCGCCAGGATTGCACAGCAGCTTTACCAGAAATCCACTATCGTTGCCCAGGGATTTGAGAACGCAGATCTGCCAGACAGTTTTTTTGACGTGGTCATAGGAAATGTACCTTTTGGAAGTTATAAGGTACTGGACAGGAAATATGATAAGTATAACTTTCTGATCCACGACTATTTTATCGCAAAATCTATCGATAAGACGAGGCCGAAGGGTGTGCTTGCATTGATCACGTCCAACGGGATCAGCGGCGGGACAATGGATAAGCGGGATGACCGGGTGCGGAGATATATCGCCCAGCGGTGCGACCTGTTAGGGGCGATCCGTCTGCCCAATAACGCTTTTCTTGCCAATGCCGGGACAGAGATTAACACGGATATTCTCTTTTTCCAGAAGCGGGAGACGCCGAGAGACTTAAATGTGAATCTGCCGGACTGGGTGGAAGTGGAGCGCCTCTATGAAAATGATCATGTAAATGAACAGGGCGAGAGCCGACACCGGGTGGTCAGTATCAATCCCTATTTTCAGCAGCACCCGGAAATGGTACTGGGCGAGCAGGAGATTGTGTCCGGGCCTTATGGCCCACAGTTGATCTGCAAACCTTATCCGGACAGGGATTTAAAGGAACTTCTGGAGCAGGCAGTAGAAAACCTTGAGGCGGAGATCACGGAATATGAGGTGGAGGAGCTGGTGGAGGAAGAGGATCATTCGATACCGGCTGATCCGTCTGTGGCGAACTTTTCCTATACGGTTTATGACGGGAAGATCTATTACCGGGAAAACAGCCGCATGAAACCGGTGGAACTGTCCGTGACAGCACAGAACCGTGTGAAAGGAATGATTGCCATCCGGGATTGTACCAGAGAGCTGATCGCTTATCAGACCGAAGGGTATCCGGATGAAGAAATCGAAGAACAGCAGAAAAAGCTGAACCATCTGTATGATTTGTTCCAGAGAAAATATGGCCTGCTGAACTCCAGGGCGAACAGTATGGTGTTTTCTGATGACAGCAGTTATCCCCTTCTCTGTTCTCTTGAGATTGTAGCAGAGGACGGAACGCTGGAACGGAAGGCGGATATGTTCACAAAACGAACCATAAAGCCTCACGAAACGGTAACGGAAGTGGATACCGCAAGTGAGGCCTTATCGTTGGCTCTTTCCGAAAAAGCCTGCGTGGATATGGAGTATCTGTGTTCTCTGACCGGGAAAAGCGCCCAGGAAGTGGAACAGGAATTACAGGGCGTGATCTTCCGTCTGCCGGAGTCTGAGGATCTGGAACATCCCCGGTTTGTATCCGAGGATGAATACCTTTCCGGCAACGTGCGCCAGAAACTGCGGGAGGCGAAACGGGCGGCGGAGATTTCCGAGGTGTACCGGAGCAATGTGGAGGCACTGGAAAAAGTACAGCCAAAGGATCTGACCGCTTCTGAGATCAGTGTACGACTGGGAGCCACATGGATACCGGAGTCGGATATTGCCAGCTTTATGTTTGAACTTTTGCAGACGCCGAATTATTCCCAGTGGAAGATCAAAGTCCATTTCTCCCGGCATACCGGGGAATGGAATATCGAAGGGAAGAGCATTGACCGGGGAAATCCCCGTGCCAATAATACCTATGGCACGAACCGGGTAAATGCTTATAAGATCATAGAGGATACGCTAAATCTGCGGGATACCCGTGTGTTTGATTATGTGGAGGACGAGGAAGGCAAGAGAAAGCCGGTTGTGAATAAAAAGGAAACCGCCATTGCACAGGGAAAACAGGACTTAATTAAGCAGGCATTCCAGGAATGGATCTGGAAAGATCCGGAGCGCAGACAGAGGCTGACCGCAGATTATAATGAACGGTTCAACGCTATCCGGCCACGGGAGTATGACGGGAGCCACCTGCATTTTTATGGCATGAACCCGGAGATTTCTCTGCGGAAACACCAGAAGGACGGAGTGGCCAGGATCATCTATGGCGGGAATACTCTGCTGGCCTATGTGGTAGGGGCAGGAAAAACCTATACAATGGTAGCGGCGGCTATGGAATGTAAACGGCTTGGGCTGTGTAATAAATCTATGGTCGTGGTGCCGAACCACATCATCGAGCAGTTTGCCGCTGAATGGCTGCAACTCTATCCGGCGGCCAATATTCTGGTGGCAACAAAAAAGGATTTTGAGAAGAAAAACAGGAAAAAGTTCTGTGGGAGAATCGCTACCAGCGATATAGACGCCGTGATCATCGGGCATTCCCAGTTCGAGAAGATCCCATTAAGTGTGGAGCGGCAGGAGCGTATGCTGGAGGAGGAGATTGAGGAAATCATGGAGGGAATTGCTGAGGCAAAGAAGATCCAGGGGAGCCGATTCACAATCAAGCAGATGGAGCGGACAAAGAAATCACTGGAAACACGTCTGAAAAGACTCCATGACCAGAGCCGGAAGGATGATATGATTACCTTTGAGGAACTGGGCGTTGACCGTCTGTTTGTGGATGAAGCGGATAATTATAAGAACCTCTACCTGACCACCAAGATGAGAAATGTAGGCGGGATCGCACAGACCGAGGCACAGAAATCGTCGGATATGTATATGAAGTGCCGCTATCTGGATGAGATCACGGGAGGGAAAGGCGTGATCTTTTCCACTGGAACCCCGGTCAGCAATTCTATGGTGGAACTTTACACTATGCAGCGCTATCTCCAGTATGGCACTCTAGTAGAGAAGAATTTACAGCACTTTGACGCATGGGCGTCCACCTTTGGAGAAACTGTGACCGCACTGGAGATTGCGCCGGAGGGGAACGGATACCGCCTAAAGACACGGTTTGCCCGGTTCTATAACCTGCCGGAACTTTTGCAAATGTTCCGGGAGGTGGCGGACATCCAGACAGCAGATATGCTGAATCTTCCGGTGCCGGAGGCAGAGTACCGGGTAGTAAAGGTGGAGGCTACCGATTTACAGCGGGATATGGTGGAGGAACTGGGAAACCGGGCGGAAAAGGTACGGAACCACCAAGTAAACCCAAGAGAAGATAACATGCTCAAGATTACCAATGACGGAAGGAAACTGGCTCTTGACCAGAGGCTTGCGAACCCGCTACTGCCGGATGATCCGGGAAGTAAAATCAACGCCTGTGTGGAGGAGATCTATCGTCACTGGGAGGAAGGAAAGGATAAAAAGCTGACACAGTTGGTATTCTGCGATCAGTCCACACCGAAAACAGACGGTACATTCAGTGTGTATAACGACATCCGGGATAAGCTGATTGCGAGGGGAATCCCGCCGGAGGAGATTGCCTTTATCCATGACGCCAATACGGATGTGCGGAAAAAAACACTCTTTTCCAAGGTAAGGCGTGGGGCTGTCCGTATCCTTATGGGAAGTACGTTTAAAATGGGAGCCGGAACGAATGTGCAGAATCGGATCATAGCCAGCCACGATCTGGACTGCCCCTGGCGTCCCCGTGATCTGGAGCAGAGGGCAGGAAGAACCATTCGGCAGGGCAATCAAAACTCGAAAGTGGAGATCATCCGGTATGTGACAGAGGGAACTTTTGACGCTTATCTCTATCAGACTATTGAGAACAAGCAGAAATATATCAGCCAGATCATGACATCCAAAAACCCGGCCCGGAGCGTGGAGGACATAGATGAAGTGGCTTTGTCCTATGCGGAGATCAAGGCTCTGGCCACAGGAAACCCTTATATTAAGGAAAAGATGGATCTGGATATACAGGTATCCAAGTTACAGCTTTTAAAGCAGAGCTTTCTGAACCAGAAATATGAAATGGAGGATCAAGTGGCAAAACATCTTCCGGTACGGATCAGAGAGCAGGAGACATGGATCATACAGTATGAGTCAGACCTTGCCCAGGTCAAGGCGCACACGCCGCCGGATCGGGAAACCTTTCCGGTCATGCAGATCGGGGATCATTCTTACACAGAGAAAAAGGAGGCAGGACAGGCGATCATTGACGCCTGCAAAGCCATGAAATCCCCGGAGCCTGTGCCGCTGGGGGCCTATCGTGGACTTTCGATGGAGCTGTCCTATTCCTCTTCCAGCAAGGAATTTGTCATTGCTTTACATGGGAAAGGCACTTATAAAGTACCACTGGGAACAGATATTCATGGAAATATCACAAGATTGGATAACAAGATCAATGAACTGCCGGACAACCTCTCACGCTGCCGGGAAGTTCTTGAAACCGTAAAATCTCAGTTGGAAACTGCAAAGGTGGAGGCACAAAAGGAGTTTCCGCAGGAAAAGGAACTGGCAGAAAAGGTGGCAAGACTGGGCGAACTGAACGCTCTTCTGGATATGGACAAGAAAGAACACATCGTTATGGAAGAAGAACCGGAAGAAGAGGAGATCAAACCGGAGCGGGAAAAAGCTGCCTGGGTGCGGTAAGAAATGCGGTATCGGGGAACTGATACCGTAATACATAGCCTTATTTACAAATGTGCAAACAATGAAAACGCACAATCGCCGGTGGTCAGAACTTCTGGTATAGTGGGCGGGAAAGGAGGAAAAGAAGGCTATGAAGATAGAGGATGTGGATATTTACAATCTGCCGATCTGGGCCTGCGCTGTGGTGGACGAGATTGATGAAACTTGCAGAAAGCGTTTGAAAGCGTCTCCGGAATACAGCCGGATTTTAAAAGAGAGTGATGAACTGCTGTTTAAATATCCGTTTATCTCTAAGTTGATTGACCGGGATAAGATCGAAGAACCGATAAAACTTTCCGTGAAAAAGGCAAAGGCACTGTCAAAATTCCTTGCGCTGGACGCAGACCGGGAGGATTATGAACGGATACAGCTTTATCTTATGGGCTGCCAACATACCATAAAGGTATTACAGCTACTGGAGATTTTATAGAAAATAAAGGTCTGGATTGTTGAAAAGAATAAAAATGGATATAGTAATAAGTATAGAAAATGCTGGCTGGCAGAAAGGATAGATATATTGGAAAAGACAGAATTTTGCAATCTTGTAAAACGGATTAAAGAAAATTTTATGGAAATTGATAGCGATATAATGGTAGATTTAAAAAAACAGGACGTGAGATATGCTGATATGTGTTATGAATTAGGCGAAATGGAGGAAAAATATCCATTCATTCTGGAAGTTACGGAGGGAAACGGAGCCATCAGCCTGACAGCAGAGGAGCATGAAGTTGTAAGAAAATATATGAGCATGATGTTCCAAAAAGAGACAATAGAACGCTGTCAAATATATTTCCGGGGGCATACAGATGGGTATGCGTATCTAAAAAAAATCGGGGCAGTTTGAATTTTGATGAAGAATAAAGAAGAATTTACATAGTCGGATGGTTTTCAAAGAAAGAAGATCATCCGGCTATTTTTATGCCTGGATATAAGAAATGAGTTATGGAATATCCAATCACGGGCAGGAAAGGAGATGAAATTTATGCCTTATGTTGCGCCGGAAGTAGTGCAGAGAGTGAAACAGATCGACCTTCTGACTTATCTGAAAACCTATGAACCTTATGAGCTGGTGCATTTCTCCGGGAATGTTTATACCACCAGATCCCACGACAGTTTGAAGATTTCCAACGGAAAATGGATGTGGTGGAGCCGGGGGATCGGGGGCAGGAGCGCACTGGATTATCTGATTAAAGTGAGAGGATATGATTTTGTGCAGGCGGTACAGATTATAGCGGAGCAGGCGGCGATCCAATCGCCTGTTTCCGTACCAGCCGAAAAGAAAACAGAGAAAAAGCTGATCTTGCCAAAACCTTACCGCTATCAGACGTATGCAGTTTCTTACCTGCAGAACCGTGGAATTGACGGGGAGATTGTTCGATTCTGTTTGAAAACCCAGCGACTTTATGAGAGTGAGAACTACCACAACGTGGTTTTTGTGGGAATGGATCAGAGCGGAACACCCCGTTATGCGGCTCTGCGTGGAATCGGTTCAGACTTTCTCGGAGAGGCGTCCGGGAGTGACAAAAATTATTCCTTCTGTATCCCGGCAGAGGGAAAATGCCGGGCAGTTCATCTGTTTGAGTCGGCCATTGACCTATTATCTTATGCCACGGAGCAAAAGCTGGATGGAAATAACTGGAGAGAGGAACACTTGTTATCTCTTGCGGGCGTGTATCAGCCAGCCAAAGAAATCGAGAAAAGCAAGGTGCCGGCGGCGCTGACACGCTTTCTAAGAGAACATCCGGAGGTGAATACGGTGGTATTTCATTTGGATAATGACCGGACGGGAAGAGTTGCGACACAGGCCATCCGAACAGTTCTTCCGAAGAAATATCAGACTAAAGATGAGCCGCCAAAGCAGGGAAAAGACTGTAATGACAGCCTCTGTATCCGGCTGGGAATCCGGCAGACAAAGCGGGAAAAGCGGCACAGGGAAAGAAATTTTGAACGATAGAAAGAGAGGATTTTGTGGAGAGAAACAGTCATGATAAGTGTTCCTTGTCGGTAGGTAATGATCCGCCGGAGGCGGAAACGGAGCGCAGGTGGAGTGTGATACACAATACCAGCAAGCAACGCCTTTGGATTGCCAGAACTTCTCTGGCAACCCTCCGGCAGCTTGTCAGGGAAACATCCCTGAAACCCTTTGAGAAGAAATGGAGGTAAGGATGAAGATGATCCAGTTTATTTGCGGAACAATGGTGGGCGGTATGATCGGTGTGGCTATGATGTGTCTTATGCAGATTAATCGTCTGTACAGACATGATCGGGAGGTGGACGAATGATACGCATGGAAATGACCAGAACAGAAAAAGACGCTGCAGAAAGTAGATTGAAAAAATATCAGCAGACATTGACAGGAAAGGGGGATGGACAGCATGAGCAGCACGGTAGCAGTGAAGGCGTTCGCAGAGGGCGTGACACAGCAGATTAAAGATTATCTGCCAGAAGAATATCAGAACATGCAATGTGAGATTTCAGAACAGCAGAAGAATAATGGCGTAATGTTGACAGGAATTGTTTTCAATATGCCAGGACAGCATATCGCTCCGGTTGTCTATATGGAGCCTTTTTATGACCAGGTTCGTAAGGGAGAGCCGGTGGATCGGATCATGAATCGTATCGCCGATGTATGCAGACAGTCATTGTCTGTGCGGGAGCTGCCGGAAAGTCTGGATTTTACGGACTATGATTCTGTGAAGGATTATTTAACTGTGCAGGTCATCAATACAAAAGCGAATCAGCGGATGTTATCCAAAGTTCCGCATAAGCAAATGGAAGACCTATCTGTAATCTGCCGGATTGAATTCCCTTCGCCCGCCGGGGAGGGAGTTGGGAGTGTCAAAGTAACCCATGAAATGCTGAGTCAGTGGGGAGTACGCCCGGAGGAAGTTTACCAGAAGGCGGTGGAAAATTCAGTCAAGGGAAGTCCGGCTGTACTGATGAGCATGGATGATCTGATGATGGAAATGAGTGGACTTCCCTTTGAGGCCCAAAATCTGTTTCAGTTAAAAGAAGGGGAGGAGTTCCCTAGAGAGGGCATGTACGTTCTGAGTAACCCGATGAGATTAAATGGAGCCTCTGTTCTTGCGTATCCAAATCTGCAGGAGCAGTTGGAGTCCGTATTCCCACAGGGCTGTTATCTCCTTCCCTCGTCTCTGCATGAGATGATTATCATTCCTAAAGATCTCGGTATAACACCGAAAGAAATGGGAGAGATGGTGCGTGACGTGAATCAGAAAGAAGTAGCCCGTGATGAAATCTTGTCAGACCGGGTATATGAGTTTGACAAAGAGAAACGACAGTTGCGTCAGATACCGGAATCCATGGAAAAAGCAAAGGAGATGGAGCGATGAGAAAACGAAATGTGGCGATCCTGTTCCGACTAAACCGGAAAGAGGCGGAGGCGCTGGATAAGAAAGTGAAGAAGAGCGGACTGAGTCGTGAGGCGTATCTCCGCCATCTGATCAGCGGTGTGGTTCCGAGAGACGCTCCGCCACCGGACTATTATTCCATGATGAGGGAACTCCACCGGATCGGGAATAACTTAAATCAGATTGCACAGAAAGCCCACACTCTAAATGTGCTGGATGTGCAGCGATATGACCGGGATATGCGGATGTTTGAGGATACCATAAAGAAGATTACGGAGGCAGTGATCCTGCCGGAACCGATGAAAAATGAAAACCGGAGGGGAGTGTAAGGTGGCTACCACATCCATCTGGAGTGTGAAAGGTTGGCTGGGGAAAGTCGTGATCTATGTAGAGAACCCGGAAAAGACCACCGCTCCGGAGATCGCAAAACTTCCGGGATATAAAAAAGAAGAGGCGGTACAGAGTGAGGAGAAAATGCAGAGCCTTTCTGATGTGATCGCCTATGCAGTCAACGAGGAAAAGACCAGACGGAAAGGGAAGAAGGGAGAGGAGGAGATTACCAGTGAGACGGAACCGGTTATGCAGCAGTATGTTTCCGGTATCAACTGTACGCCCGCCACCGCACGTAATGAAATGATGGCGGTTAAAAAGCGGTATGGAAAGGATGAAGGGATTATGGCATTTCATGGGTATCAGTCCTTTGCTCCGGGAGAGTGTACCCCGGCATTGGCCCATGAGATCGGTGTCCGCCTGGCACAAGAGCTGTGGGGCGAGCGTTTCCAGGTGTTGGTTGCCACTCATCTGGACAAGGCCCATCATCTTCACAACCACTTTGTGGTCAATTCTGTTTCCTATACTGATGGGAAACGGTATCACAGAACCAATCAAGACTACCGGGATATGCGGTCTGTCTCTGACCGCCTTTGCCGGGAGTATGGCCTGTCTGTGATCGAACATCCGCAGCCGGGAAAGTCCAGGCATTATGGCGAGTGGCGGGCAGAGCAGGAAGGGAAGCCCACTTACCACAGTATTGTCCGGGACGATGTGGATGAGGCAATTTTACAGGCGAGAACGGAAAAACAGTTTTTCCATATCTTAAAGGCGAAAGGTTATTCCATTAAGTTTGGGAAAGACATCACGATCCGTCCGGAAGGGCGGGAGCGAGGGCTGAAACTGGAACGGAATTTTGGAGAGGACTATTCTCTGGAGTCGATCCGGAGAAGAATACTGGAGGAAAAACCGTCTGCTATCCCGCAGGAAGAACGACTGCCGGAGAAAAAGCGGTATGTGGTGCATGTGAGGGGAAACCTGCCGAAGAGAAAAATCGGAGGACTGCGGGGACTGTACCTGCACTACTGCTTCCTTTTAGGAATCCTGCCGAAAAAGCGCCCTTCCGTGTCCTCGAAACAACTTCATTTTCTCCTGCGGGAAGATCTGGCGAAACTGGAACAGATCTCCAGAGAGACAAGGCTGCTTTGCCGATGTCACATTGACACGGACGAGCAGCTATTTTCTTATAAAGGATCTTTGCAGGAACAGATGACGCAGTTATCTAAGGAACGCCAGAGGCTACGGTATCAGTGCCGCAGTATCCGGGAGGAGGAACGTCTGGCGGAAGTAAAAGCAGAAATTTCCGGACTGACTGCCCGAATCGGGGAACTCCGAGAGGAGGTGGTGCTTTGTGACGGGATTGCCGCACGTTCCGGTTTGATCCGGCAGAAAATACAGATTGTGCGGCAGGAAAAGAAACAGGGAAAGGAGGAAGTAAGCCATGAACACATCAGGCGAAGCCGCTGATCAGGTAGTAAGGATGTCACTGGAAGTAGGTGAGGCTGCCCTAAAGCTCACAGGAGTCGGAGCGAAACAGCTTGCAGTGCTTCTGTATGCGATAATGAAAGAACAGAAAAAGACCAAAGGGCGGGCAAGGCTGGAAACCCTTGTCCGCTCCGGCAAACCGCTGACTGTGTATCCTGTGAAAGAAAACGATTTGAAACAGTTTGTCGCAAGAGCAAAACGATATGGGATCCTATACTGTGCGGTGCGGAATCCGAGAGGGAGTAAGGATGGGATGGTCGATGTGGTGGTCAAAGAGGAGGACGCTCCCCGGATTAATCGGATCGTGGAGCGGTTCAAGTTTGCTTCTGTTTCGGAAGCAGCAGAAATTAAGGATGAGATTGAAAAGAGCAGAGCGGATAAATCCAAGGGGAAGAGTCGGGAGACGTCCTCCGGAAAAACACGACCGGATACCGGAAAGACAAATCAGAAAGAGGAACATCTGCAGGAGCAGAAGGTGGTATCTGGGAAATCTCCAGAAGTTCCACGGCAGGAACATCCGGAAAAATCACAAGAGGATCGGATCATGGACGAATTGTTTGGGGAGCCAGTAAAAAAAGAGGGAAAACAGCAAAACCCCTCTTTGGCAAAGACAGAGAAATCCCGTCTGTCCGAGCCTATCTCCGTGAGGCCAGACAAAACCGCCGAGGGTACTTCTAAGCTGTATACCCCATCCGTACCGAAAAAGCCGTCTGTACGGAAAGAACTTAATGAGATAAAGGCAGCGAGGAAGAAAGAGGCGGAAGGTAAGGCACAGGAAACGGTTTCAAAAGAGAAGCCCAGCCGGACAAGGCAGACGCAGCATACACAGCCGCAGAACCGGAAAAAACAGAGAAAATCGAAAGAGAGGTAGAGAGTATGGAGAACAACTTTGATTCCATGTTGAATGTATCGGCAGTGCCACAGGACGATAAAAAGGCTGCTTTTATTGCAGAAAGCAAGAATAACCGGAGCCGCTGCTATGAGCTGTCCGAACTGATCACAAATGAAGTGGCTGCTGACAGCGGGAAATTTCAGCAGTATCTGGATGTACAGGCACGGTTTGACCGTTATACCGCTAACAATGCCCTGCTCATATTAGCCCAGAGGCCGGACGCAGAACGCCTTGGAGATTATGGTTACTGGAGAGAACAGGGAGTATTCGTGAAACGTGCAGAGCGGCAGAATCCGGTTCTGATCATGGAACCGGGAAAGGAATATGAGCGGGAGGACGGGAGTATCGGCACTTATTATAATGCGAAAAAACTGTATGATATTTCCCAGACTACCATGAGTGAGCGTCCGCAGCCGCAGACAGCAATGGATGAGAGGCTTTTGATCCGGGCGCTGATCAACAATCCTCCGGCCAGTATTGTGACAGCGGAGCCGGATCAAATGCCGGAGGATAAAGGGGCAATCTTTGAACCGGAGGAAAACTGTATCTATGTGCGGAAAGGCATGAACGCACAGGAGATCTTCCAGTGTCTGACGCCGGAACTGGCACTTGCCGGGTTTGCGGACGGAGATCCGGAGTATGATCGGAACGAGGACGCTTTCCATGCCTATTGTGCGTCCTATATGCTCTGCAAAAAGTATGGGATCGACACGCAGGCATATGATTTCAGTTATGCTCCGGCATTTCTGGAGGGAATGGAGCCGCAGGAAGTGCGGGCCGAACTGTCAAAGGCCCGTGAAGCTGCCAATACCATTTCTTCCCGTATGGCAAAAGTGTTTGAGCAGAACCGCATGAATCAGAGACAGCAGGAACAGACAGGCCAGAACCGGGAAGAAGGAAAACGCCAGGAAAACAGGCCGGACCGGGAAGGAGGCCAGGACCGGATGTATGGGCCGGACCGGGAATCCGGACAGCCACGGGGAAACTGGCAGCGCCGGGAGAGCGTGCAGGAGCGATAGGAGGTGTGAACGTTGAGTGAGGACAGAGTTACTCTGGAACTGGATAAATATGAATGCGGTGTGATCTTCCATTCGCTGAAAGACAAACGGAACCAGATGTTAAAGGAGGAACGGCCCACGGACGCAGTGGATGACGTTCTTCTAAAAGTGATCGCAAAGCTGGAGGTGCCGCCGGAGAAAACACGAAGGGGGCACAGACATCATGAAGAGCGGTAACAGGCAAAGTACATGGATCTTTGCTGCCTTCGGTATTATGCCGGTGGTCTGGTTTGCCCTGTTGACAGCGCCTTATTTGTCCGGTGGTCTTATGGGAATCCTAAAAGGTCTGCCGGAGGCCATGAATCATCCGTTTTCCATTGAAATCTGCAAGGACAGTGTAAAAACTGTCCTTCTTTTTCTGCTTGCCTATGGACTGGGGATCGGGATTTACCTGTCCACCCGGAGAAAGTATCGGAGAGGAGAGGAACATGGTTCCGCTGTGTGGGGAAATCCGCAGGAGATCAATAAGAAGTATTGTGCCAAGCGGTTTGAGGACAATAAAATCATGACTAAAAATGTTCGAATCAGTTATGACATGCGGAAACACCGGAGGAATATGCTGACTTTAGTGATCGGAGGCGCAGGAGCGGGAAAAACCCGCTTCTATGGTAAAGTAAATTTATGCCAGGCGAACACTTCTTTCGTGGTGTTGGATCCAAAAGGAGAAAATCTCCGGGATACCGGATATTTACTGGAGGCGAAAGGATATGACGTCCGTGTATTGGATTTGATCAATATGGAGAAAAGCTACTGTTACAATCCTTTTGGCTATCTGAAGGATGACAATGATGTGCAGAGGCTTGTGACGAACCTGTTTAAAGCGACCACGCCAAAGGGGAGCCAGAGCAACGATCCTTTCTGGGATACAGCGGCTTCCATGCTTCTTCTGGCGCTTATCTTCTATCTGAAATACGAGGCACCGGAAGAGGAGCAGAACTTCCCGATGGTCATGGAACTTCTGCGGGCCGGGGAAGTGCGGGAGGATAATGACGAATATCAATCTCCTCTGGACGAGCTGTTTGAACGTCTGGAAATGCGGGAGCCGGAGCATATCGCAGTGAAGTATTATAAGGATTACCACTCAGGAAGTGCGAAAACGCTGAAATCCATTCAGATCACACTGGCGGCCAGACTGGAGAAGTTCAATCTGTCGAGCCTTGCGGCACTGACCGCCACGGACGATTTAGATCTTCCTTCCCTGGGAGAGAAGAAAGTGGCACTTTTTGCGCTGATCCCGGACAATGACACCAGCTATAACTTTCTGGTGTCGATTTTATATACCCAGTTATTCCAACAGCTTTTCTATCTGGCAGACCACAAATATGGCGGCAGGCTGCCTGTCCACGTTCATTTTCTGATGGATGAGTTCGCAAACGTCAGCCTGCCCGATGACTTTGACAAGATTCTTTCTGTCATGCGATCCAGAGAGGTCAGTGTATCCATTATCCTGCAAAATCTGGCACAGTTAAAGGCATTATTTGAAAAGCAGTGGGAAAGTATCGTGGGCAACTGCGATGAATTTTTATATTTAGGAGGCAATGAACAGGGAACCCACAAGTATGTCAGTGAACTGCTGGGAAAAGCCACCATAGATACAAACACCTACGGAAAGTCCACTGGACACTCCGGGAACTATTCCACCAACTATCAGATCACAGGCCGGGAACTGATGACACCGGATGAAGTGCGTATGCTGGACAACCGCTACGCACTTCTTTTTATCCGGGGAGAACGCCCGGTTATGGACGAGAAATTTGATATTTTAAAACACCCGAACATTGCTCTGACCACGGACGGGAAGGGAAAACCCTACCTGCACGGAGAAGTGACGCAGGCAGTGGCGAGCATTACGTTGGGAGACAGTCTGGAGGGCGAGATCACGGAGGCCCCGCCAGACACAGAAGGCTATGAACTCTTATCCGATGAGGATTTAGAGGAAATATTCAGTAAGAATGAGGAGGACTCAGACAATGAAACAGAGAGATGAGAAAAAAGAAACCCGGAAACTTCCCATGAGCCGCAGAGGAAAGCGGTTCATGGTCATCTATGCGGCGCTGGTACTGATGATGACAGTGGGAGCCACAACTGCATTTGCGGCGGATGATCCTTTGACCGTAATCAATAATCTATCCGAATTTATCTTTGGACTGATCCGTGCCATTGGAATGATCCTGCTGGGATTTGGTATTGTGCAGATCGGCCTGTCATTAAAATCCCATGATCCTTCACAGAGAGCGAATGGATTTTTGACGCTGGCTGGAGGTGTGATCATCACGTTTGCAAGGGAAATCTTAACACTGATTACGGGGTAATGAAAATGAAAACGTGTGAATGCTATATCCATTCATTGAAAACAGACGGGAAAAACGTGCTTGCAAAGGCAGCTATTCTGGAACGTCTGGGGGAGAATGATTATCTGGCGGAGTACAACGGTGTGAAATGCCATGCGATATTCAACCCTATTGTGGGAAGATATTATGTGGATGATGTTTACGGTGTAATCCGAAACAAACCGCCGGAACGGGACAGCAGATAATCAGAAACCGGGCAGAGGGGCAGGCCGGAAACGGTCTGTCCTGTTTCTGCCGGAAAGGAGGAATGTGTTTTGAGTGATAACTGGGTGGTTCAGAACCTTCAGAACGCCCTGGACACATGGAACAGCAAACTGGCGGAAATCTGGCAGATCATTACCCAGTCTCCGGAAAATTTCAAAGGGGGAGACATCTGGAACGTGATCGTCAGTATCCACGGTGCGCTGCAGGCAATCGGATACGCCCTTCTGGTTTTGTTTTTCGTAGTAGGCGTAGTAAAGACTTGCGGAAGTTTTACGGAAGTGAAAAAGCCGGAACACGCACTGAAACTGTTCATCCGGTTTGCGTTGGCGAAAGGCGTGGTCACTTACGGGCTGGAACTGATGATGGCACTGTTTCAGATTGTGCAAGGCATAGTCAGCACCATCATGGACGCTGCCGGATTTGGGAGCGCACAGGAGACGGTACTGCCACAGGAGATTATTACCGCAGTGGAGGACTGCGGATTTTTTGAGAGTATTCCTTTGTGGGCGGTCACACTGATCGGAGGCCTGTTTGTCACGGTCTTGAGTTTTATTATGATCATGAGTGTGTACGGGCGGTTTTTCCGGCTGTATCTCTATACCGCAATAGCTCCGGTTCCCCTGTCTACCTTTGCCGGGGAGCCAACACAGAACGTGGGAAAGAGCTTTTTAAAATCCTATGCGGCAGTGTGTCTGGAGGGAGCCATTATCGTACTGGCCTGCATTATCTTCTCCGTGTTTGCGTCATCCCCGCCAGTGGTTGATCCGGAGGCAGCGGCAGTCACAATGGTGTGGAGCTATATAGCGGAACTGATCTTTAACATGCTGGTTCTGGTAGGCGCTGTGAAGATGGCAGACCGTGTGGTACGGGAGATGATGGGGCTGTAAGAAAGGAGGAGAGCCGATGGCAGTCAACAGAGAAAAAATATGGCGGGCAGCTAACCGTGCTTTGAAACGGGAAGAGTTCTACCAGGAAAACAGGGAGTGGGGAGAGACAGATAATTATGATCTGATGTATGTACTTGCAAAAGGAAAGCACCCGAATCCAGATCAGATTATTGCGGTTGCGGGTATGCAATGTATTTGTTATCAGTTTTATCCCTATACACGAGATGAGCCCTGTGAGCTTTGGGGCTTTAATTACGAACGGGATCTGTTTAAACTTTTGGAATCCGGCTATGAAATCGTTGGCATGAGTATGGATTGTCATTTTGATGTGTGGAGTACCATTGAAGCATGGCAGGATGAAATCGAGACAGAGAAAGGTATGCAGAAATATCTGAAATATTGCAGGCAGAACCGTATAACGAAAGAAAAGATCGAAACAGAGACAGGGCTTTCAGGTATGATGGATGTAATGACTCTCTATCATCCGGAACGGGTGCCGAAAGAACCGGAGAGATGAAATCCGGCTGTGGCTGGAGGATAAGAAAAAGACACGGAGCCCCGTGCCTTTAGTCTATCACCTCGTTGGTATCTTTGTACCGCATGTTCCCGGTACTGTCAAAGTATACGGTGTCCATAGCGATTCCGTTGTTTCTGGCCCGCTTGATCTGCCAGCTCATATCTTCTTCCAGCGCCTTATAATATCTCCGGTCACGGATAGCATTTCTTAAGGAAAACAGCCAGCTTATGACGGAGAGGGCGAGCAGTCCATAAAGGATTGCAAAAGCAAGCGTCTCATGGGCTGCGGCCCACGGGTTCAGAACCGTGGCAGTCAGAAGGAAATACAGCAATGGCAGAGTCAGCCTTAATTTTCCCGCCAGACGGAAGATCAGAGATAAAAAGAGCAGGACAACAGAGATACCGAGAGAGATAAAAACAGTGTATGGCATATCGAAGCCCCCTTTGCAGTTTTTTCTTTGAGTATAACAGGAAGAGTAGGGGGAGACAAATGTGCGATTGAGAAATTTTCAGACAAAGGAGGTCATCATTTGGAGATTAAGATCAACCGGGAAATCCGGGAATATACGGAGGCCATGTATTTTGGCCTGTCACTCCGCCAGTTTATCTGTGCGGTTCTGGCCTGCGGCGTTGCTGTGGGCCTTTATTTTTTGCTCCGTCCGCATATGGGAATGGAAACAGTCAGTTGGGTGTGCATGTTGGGAGCAGCGCCCTTTGCGGCCATTGGCTTTATCAAATACCACGGAATGACCGCAGAGAAATTTTTGTGGGTGTGGATCAAGAGCGAGATCCTCATGCCGAAATATTTGGTATTCCATCCGGAAAATTTGTATTACGAACTGGCAAAGGACGAGATCAGAAAGCAGGAAAAGGAGGCGATGGGAAAGCATGTTAAGAACACTAAAAACCGTCATGCGGCAGGACAAGGAGAAGTTTAAAATCCCGAAGAGCGTACAGCAGGCAATCCCGATCCAGACCATCTGGAAAGACGGGATCTTTCTGGTAGGGAAAAACAAGTATGCGAAGACGTATCGGTTTACGGACATCAACTTTGAGGTGGCGTCCGAGGAAGATAAGAAATCCATGTTTCTGGATTACACAAGTATTCTGAACTTTTTTGACTGCGGAGCCACGACCAAGCTGACGATCATTATCCGCAGACTGAACAAGGAGGAGCTGAAAGAGGCTGTCTTTATCCCCATGCAGGAGGACGGACTGGACAAGTACCGGAAGGAAGTCAACGACATGCTCATGGAAAAGACCGTGGGAGCCAATGGTATGATCCGGGAATTGTATGTGACGATTTCCGTGTACCGGAAGAACGTGGAGGACGCAAGGAACTATTTTCTGCGTACCGGAAACGGGCTGATCTCTCATTTCAGCAACCTGGGTTCTAAGTGCGAGGAACTGGACGCACAGGAAAAACTTCATGTGCTGCACAGTTTCTACCGAGCCGGAGAGGAAAGTCATTTCTCTTTTGATATGAAAACATCCGCAAAACTGGGCCACAGCTTTAAAGACTATATCTGTCCGGACACGATGGAGTTTGAGAAAGACTATTTCAAAGTAGGGGAACGGTATGGCCGGGTGCTGTATCTGAAAGACTATGCCTCTTATATCTCAGACACAATGGTATCGGAGTTTGCCGACATCAACCAGAACATGATGATCAGCATTGATATTATTCCGATCCCCACGGACGAGGCGGTCAATGAGGCTCAGAACCGTCTGCTGGGTGTGGAGACGAATATCACGAACTGGCAGAGGCGGCAGAACGCCAACCAGAACTTTTCCGCTACAGTTCCCTATGATATGGAATTGCAGAAGGAGGAAAGCCGGGAATTTCTGCGGGATCTGACTACAAGGGATCAGCGGATGATGGTAGCTGTCGTGACTTTAATGCACATGGCCGGAGATAAGAAACAGTTGGACGCAGATACCAGCACGATCCTGTCCGTGGCCAGAAATAAGATGTGTCAGATGGCAGTGCTGAAATTTCAGCAGATGGACGGAATGAATACTGCACTCCCGATTGGAGTGAGAAAGATTGACAGCATGAGGACGCTGACCACAGAAAGTTTAGGCAGTCTGATCCCCTTCCGGACACAGGAAGTCATGGACAAAGGCGGGATCTATTGCGGGATCAATGCGATCTCCCACAATCTGATCTTGGTAAACCGTGGACTTTTGCTCAATCCGTCCGCTTTTATCTTAGGCGTACCCGGAAGTGGCAAATCCATGTTGACAAAATTATTTGTACTGTTAATTATTCTCACAACGTCAAAAGATCAAGTGCTGATCTACGATCCGGAAGGAGAATATGAACCTCTGGTGCAGGCGCTGGGCGGCGTGAGCCTGCCGATCTGCGCCGGAAGTGATATTCATTTAAATGCTATGGATATGGTAAAAGGCTATGGCGATAAAAACCCGATTGTGGATAAATCCCAGTTTGTCCTCTCCCTGTATGAGCGGATCACGGATGACCGCTATATTATCGGGCCGAAGGAAAAGAGTATCCTTGACCGCTGCGTGGAGCGTGTTTACTCCAAAAAACGCCAGTACGAAATCCCGACCTTTTTCACGCTGCGCCGGGTACTGCAGGAGCAGGATGAGCCGGAGGCAAAAGATCTGGCTCTGATGTTGGAACTGTTCACGGACGGTACGCTGAACAACTTTTCCCATCCCACCAACATTGAAACGGAAAACCGTCTGATCAGTTTTAATACACGGGGCATGGTGGAAGATATGAAAGACCTGGGGCAGCTTGTGATCACTGACCACATGATCAACCGGGTATCCCAGAACTGGGAGAACGGTGTGAGAACCCATATCTTTCTGGATGAGTTCCACACGCTGTTACAGCATAAGTACAGCGCAAACTTTTTCGACAGCGCTTACCGGCGGTTCCGTAAGAGAAACGCATGGACGACCAGTCTGACGCAGAACGTGGAGTATGTGCTGGATTCACTGACCGCAAGGACAATGCTCTCCAACTCGGAATTTATTGTCATGCTGAATCAGTCCGCTTCTGACCGGGAGCAGTTGGCGGAGCTTCTCCATATTTCCGGGGAACAGATGAAGTATATTACAAATGCCAGAGCCGGAAATGGCCTTGCGAGGATCGGCAGCGCCCTGGTTCCGTTCTATAATCAGATGAGTAAAAATTCTGAGATCTACAAGCTGATGTCCACAAAACCAGAGGATTTTGAGAAAACGTGGGGCAGTCCGGGAGACGGTATTCCAGAGTTATAATACAATCATTTTTAGCAGTCTGTGAGGAAAGAAATTTCCCGCAGGCTGTTTGTATATGGAGGGATCATATGAAAACAATTCGATTTGAATCAAAGGAACACGAAAATTTCTTTTATTCCATGCTCAAGAGAACCGGGAACACAGACAGTTATCATCAGGCGTTTTTCTATTGCGTGGGGATTTCCGATACCACCAGAAGAAACGTGGAGCGGATTTTTGACTTTAAACAGGGGCATATCAAACCAGCGGCCCTGCATGAAGGATGGCAGACAGGCGGTTCCATCCGTCTGACAAGGCTTGCCTTCAATCTCTGGAACGGCTACACAGAGAAGGGAGACGAGCAGATGTCCACTCCGTATGAGATTTTTGACTGCGGGTATGCACCTTACTTTTTTGAGGCGATCCGGTTGAAATATCCGGATTACTGCCGGGAACTGCCTGCCATGAAACCGCAGAACGCACAGAGAGAACGATAGGAGGGGGCACAGATGGAGACAGCAAGACAGACGGCTTTGATGGAACAGCCGGAGATCGTGGAACTGTTCCGGGTATTGGAAGGAAATGGGCTTAAAAAGGAGCAGAAAGAAGTGGAATCCCTTGTAAAGTATCTGGATGGAATGGAATCCCAGTTTGGACAGGTGCTTGAGGAATTGCGGGATGTGAAGGAACAGTTATCCCAGATCCAGGACGGAGGCGTGAAAGCGTCCGTCCTGCGGATCGCTGAACAGGCACAGGGTAAAGTGCAGGAAGTTGGAGGACAGTTCCATACGGTGCGGAAAAATCTAATCCAGTCCGCAAAAAGTGCTTTGCAGACGTTTAAAGAGAAAGGAAAGGACGCTCTGCAAAAAGCAGTATCAGCCATGAAGATCCCGTCCGTTCTTGCCCGGATACAGGAAAGACTTCACGGAGCGATGGAGAGTATGAACCGGCAGGCGGATAAAATGGAAGTCTTAAGCGGGGAACTCCACGCTGCAGGCGGCCATATCAAAAACGTGGGCAGGATTTTCCGAGGGAAAGAACGGGAGAAAGTAGAACCACAGGCCACAGACAGGGGGATTACAGCAAAAATCCGCAAGTCATTTTTGACGATCAGCGGCAGGCTTTCCAGCATGGAGCAGACCACGGGCAATGTGAGGAAACGTCTGGAACAGTTCGTGCAGAAGGAGGAAAAGAAACCATCCGTGAAAGGGGAATTGAAAAAATTGAAAGAGGAGAAGAAAATGGTTCCACAGTTGCCGGTTCCGGTCAAACAGCAGGCAAGAGAATAAGGAGGAGAATTGCAGAATGAAACATCAGAAGATCAAAGGGAAATGGTATCTGGCAGGACTGGCGGTATGCGTCCTGCTTTTTGGCGTGTCGCTGTTTCAAGTGATCAGCCATTATGCGGGCGCACAGAAAGCGGAGAAAGAATTTACCGAACTGGCACAGATCGTGGAGCAGACAGAGGATACGCCGGAGGAAGAACCGGCAGGAGAGGAGCAGGAAGTCGTCTCTCCTTTAGAGCGGTATGCCGAGCTGTTTGCCATGAATAATGATATGGCCGGATGGATCCGGATTGAGGATACGCAGATTAACTATCCGGTCATGTATACGCCGGACAACCCGGACTATTATCTGAAACACAATTTTTACAAGGAGTCCAGCGCCTATGGTGTTCCCTATATCGCAGAGCATTGTGATCCGATGGAACCCAGCGACAACGTGATCATCTACGGACACCACATGAACAACGGTTCCATGTTCGCCGGACTGATGAACTATGAGGGCCGGGATTTCTATGAGCAGCATAAAATTGTCCATTTTGATACACTGACGGAAACTGCCGAATACGAAGTGATCGCAGTATTCAAGACCACGGTATATGATGATACCGGATTCAAGTTCTATCTCTTTTCTCATGCAGAGACGGAGAAAGAGTTCACGGACTATGTGGAGCAGTGCAGGGAGCTTGCCCTTTATGATACGGGAGTGACCGCCACATATGGAGACAAGCTGCTTACTCTGTCCACCTGCGAATATTCCAATACCAATGGAAGGCTTGTGGTTGTGGCTAAGAAGATCTGAAAATCCCATATCCGAAAGGAGGGCAGGCGATGGGAAGAACGATCAAAACTCGCCACGTCCAGAAGGATATTAAAGTATTGGATAAAACAGTGACAGCGGCGGAGCATATGAAAGGGGCCTATATCCGGACAAGAGACAGTGCAGAGCAGACACAGGTCAAGGAACAGGGAAATCCCGTAGGCTATGCCGAAGATCAGGTCATGGAAAAAGGGGAGAGAGCCGCCCGTGGAACGGTTCAACAGGCGGAAAAACAGGGGAAGAAAGTAATCCATGTTGTCCGGGAGCGGGGCAGGGCAGAAAAAGAGGCAGAGGCTTTTCAAGAGAAAAACGGAGATCCTTCCGCCTCTTCTTTTTCGTCCGGTACAGAAAAGACTTACCAGCCGAAAGAACAGATAAAAAACCGGACAGGAGCGCAGACCGGGCGGACAGCCGGAGGAAGAGAGACTGGAAAGAAAGGAGCGCAAATCCGGGAACTTCCAAAGCAGACGGTCAAGACGATTGACCGGGGAGAGAAAACAATCAAAACAGCTCATGCTTCTATAAAAACTTCCGGGAAAGCCGCAGTGAAAGGCACGGGCAGGACAATCAAAACAGCGCAGAGAACGGGATACACAGCAGTCCGGACTACGGAGGTTACTGCCAGAGCTGCAGGCCAGGGAGCGAGAGCAGCGGTTCTGACTACTCAGAGGACAGCGGTTGTAGCAAGACAGGCGGCGATTGCCGCAGCGCAGGCCGCAAAAGCAGCGGCGAAAGCTGTGTCAGTCGCTGTGAAAGCTGTCATTGCGTCAACGAAGGCGCTTGTCTCAGCTATCCTTGCAGGGGGCTGGATCGTGGTGTTGATCCTGCTGATCGTCATCCTGTTTGGAGCATTATTCAGCATGGTGGGAGGAAGTAATTCTAGTACCGTTACACCTGTCAGTGCAGAGGTGGAGGCATATGAGCCACTGATCCGGCAGTATGCCAGACAGTATGGAATTGAGGAATATGTAGAACTGATCAAAGCGGTTATGATGCAGGAGAGCGGCGGACAGGGAACCGATCCCATGCAGGCGTCCGAGTGCGGGTATAATACCCGTTATCCAAATACGCCAAACGGGATCACAGATCCGGAGTATTCTATTGATGTTGGTATCCAGAACCTTGCGGCCTGTCTGCGGGAGGCAGGCGTGGAAAGTCCGGTGGATATGAACAATATTAAACTGGCACTGCAGGGATATAATTATGGAAACGGGTATATCTCATGGGCGAAAGAGAATTATGGAGGATATACCTATGCCAATGCGGTGGAGTTTTCCACGATGATGGCAGAGCGGAACGGGTGGAGCGGTTACGGGGATACGGAGTATGTATCCCACGTACTGCGATACTACGTGTTTGGACGTATCCCTACGGGAACCGGGAGCCAGGCGATTGTGCAGGTGGCGCTGACGCAGGAAGGCAATGGGGGAGATATCTACTGGAGCTGGTATGGATTTTCCAACAGAGAGGAATGGTGTGCCTGCTTTGTAAGCTGGTGTGCTGATCAGTGCGGATATATCGAGGCAGGTGTGATACCAAAGTTTTCTTTATGTTCTGCAGGTATGGAATGGTTTGAGAGCCAGGGCCAGTTCATGGATGGCAGCTATGTTCCTGCCACTGGGGATCTTGTATTCTTTGACTGGGGAAATGACGGGAGTATCGACCATGTAGGGATTGTGGAAAGCGTGGTAGACGGAACCATTTATACAATAGAAGGAAACAGTGGGGATAAAGTGGCCAGACGGAGTTACCCGATAGGTTATGAGCAGATTGAAGGATATGGAGTGCCTGCCTATTGATCTAAAATGGCAAAAGAAAAACAGAGGTTAATCCTCTGCTGTTTCTTTTGCTTTACATAGGCTTTCTGCTGTCGCTTTAATAACCAACAGATCTCTGTCATCCAGAGTATCTAGAACAGAATCTAATTGCCTGCGGATAGAACTTTTGGATATAGGTTCTGTGTCAAAAATAAAATGATCCAGAGAAACATGGAAAATTTTACACAAATATAAAAGTAGAGGGACACTGGGAAGCTGGTTTTCTCTTTCAATCGCCTGAATTTGGCGGACAGAATAATCAACAGTTTCAGCTATGCTCTCTCTGGTAATACGTTTTTCAACCCGTGCTTTTTCAATTGCCTTGCCAATGGGAGCAAAATTTATTCCATAGTGGTTTTCTCTAAATAGTTTTTTATCGTCCACTTTTCACCACCTCATTTTCCATAATTCTATAAGTTATTTTACGGAAATTACATCTCCTATAAAAGAAAGTAACATCTCTTAATACAGGAGATTTAATATCTTGTTTAGAGAAAATATAATGCTTATATAGTGAAATATAAGAGATACTGTTTAAGGTTTTTGATATACGCTGGAAATAGAATTGGCTGCTTTTAAGTTGAGTATGTTACAGTGTAATGTAGAGAGAAATAAGTAATAAAAAATAAGTAAACTTGACGGATTATAGACATTTCCCTATTATAATGCCAAAGAGGTGATAATTATGGGTTATACAATTATGATTATAGATGATGAGCAAATGATACTGGATATGCTTTGCGATCAATTTGAACTAGAAAATTACCGGGTAATTACAGCGAAGAATAGTGAAGAAGCCCTACATAAACTGGCTCAACAGCCCGATATTATCTTGTTGGATATTAATATGCCCGGCATGAATGGACTTGATTTGTGTCGAGCTATCCGGGATCATGTAACCTGTCCGATTTTATTTTTGACGGCACGTATTGAAGAGGCAGACCGTGTGGCAGGGCTACAGGCCGGAGGTGATGATTATATTATGAAACCTTTCAGTTTGGCGGAACTAACAGCACGAGTAGAAGCACATCTGCGTCGTGAAAGCCGTATCCAGCAAAAAATCAGTGTACGGGTTTTTGATGACATTATGGTGGATTACGCAGCAAGAGCTATTTTGCGAAAAGATAAGATAATCGAACTCTCTAAAGTTGAGTTTGATATTGTGGAATTACTTTCTCTACATCCCGGTCAAGTCTTTAGCCGTGAAGTGATTTATGAACGAGTCCGTGGCTTTGAAGGTAATGCTGATAATGCAGTAGTAAAAGAACATATCCGCCGTATTCGGAACAAGATTGGAACACAGTATATTGAAACTGTTTGGGGGTGCGGATATAAATGGATAAAATAAAAAAATGGTTACGTTCCATGCCACTTCGCAAAGCTTTTATCTCTCTTGTACTTGTTATGGCAGTATTTGTTGCAGGACTTTCAGCATTGACTATTTTTACCAGCGTTAAAATACAAAATAAGATTTTGGCAAGTGTGACAGATTATCAAATCACATCCCCTCAGCAGAGTGAGGACGAATATAACTGGATTATTGCAGATGATGAGCAAATTGTTCCCGGAGAAAATGGACAGTTAGTGATATTATCCACTGAATATCAAATTGCCAATTTAAACAATGTTCAGCGTGTAGCTTATTATGTGGCAAAGGCAGCTATGATTATTGTACCTACTTTACTTTTTGTTCTTGGTACAATTTTCTGCGCATGGATGTTCTACTCAGTGAAAATAAAGCGGCCACTGTTTCTGCTCTTGCAAAGTGCTGACCGTATTTCTCAAAATGATTTGGATTTTTGTATGGAGTATCCGGCCACCGATGAAATGGGAGAACTTTGCAGGGCAATGAATATAATGCGTGAGGCCCTGCTAAAGAGCAACAAGGAAACATGGAGCATGATGGAGGAGAGGCGCAAATTAAGTGCATCTATTGCTCATGATTTACGGACCCCGATCACTGTTATGAAAGGTTATACAGAATATTTGTCACGTAACGTTCCGTTAGGGCGCATAAGTGAAAAGAAATTGCTGAACACAATACACAATCTTTCTCTCGCAACGGATCGGCTGGAGCAATATGTAAACGAGATACGGGAAGTGCAGGCTCTGGATATTCTTCCTGTGAAACCAATTGCCTGTTCGTTGAGAAAATTTTTTGAGGAACAGAAAGATGAATATATTATTTTAGCGCAGCGGAATCATCTCCATTTTTCTATGAATATTGAAAAAATTCCCGAATATCAGGTTATGCTGGATGTGATTTTGGCACACCGCATGATTGATAATGTAATTACCAATGCGATACGTTTTGCTCGTCATCAGATTGTTATGGAGGCTGATTGGAAGAAGAACTTGCTCACTATACGAATATATGATGATGGTGCTGGATTTTCAGAAGAAGCACTCTGCTCTGCGGCTACACCTTTTTTTAAAGAAAATACGGAAAATGATCATTTTGGATTAGGTCTTTCCATTTGTAATACACTTTGTCACAAACTTGGCGGTGAATTGCAGTTAAGTAACATGGGTGGGGCTTGCGTTCAAATGAAAATAAGTGCAGAAAAAATTTAAATTGATTGACCAAACATAGACTTTTTTTCTTTATGCTCTCCTTATCAACATAAGTAAGGAGAGTTTTTTATGCGTAAATTTCTTTTTCTTTTTTTGACTTTTTCCTGTTTGCTGACAGGATGCAGTACATCTCAGACAAAGGAACAGTCTACAGATGACACAGAAAATTTAGACGCTTATTTTGAAGAAGAACCAGCAGATAATGAAGTTGGATCTGCTGAGTTTGGTTTTCAGGACGCAATGGATGCAGTCTATGAGTATCAAGGAGAACCGTTAGAAATTCCATTTTCTATTACTGGAGCGTCTGCTGGTATGACTACAGAGATTGGAGTGCTTTTGTTTGTGGACGGCGTGGCGCAACCCTACTCAGCAGTTTATGAGAACGGTACAGTGCTAGAAGAAAATTATATGCAGGTTTTTAATCTGGATTATGAGCAGCAAGAGAATTTTGACATGGTATTTCAGCCCGTGACAGGTGCGGTTGGAGAATCAGTTCCTATTATGGCTGTTACCATTTTGAAGCCGAGTTTTGTGGCAGAAGGAACAGATAATCCACGATACGGATTTTATCATCAAGAGTCTGCTACCACTTCTCGCTATATTTCTTTTGAGACAGATCCACCTAAGCAGACTTTAAAAGTTGCGGATACAAACTATTCTGTAACGGATGTGCCACAGGACGTATTAGATACTTTGAAAGCATGGAACGCTATAGATACTTTGGACACAACGGCAACCTTGTCTCTGGGAGTGGAAGACGACAATTACATTCAGACTGACGGTAAAACGGCAACAGTTAAGGTGCAGCTTTATGGTGGCCCGGAGGCGGACTTTAATATTACTTTATTCGTTAATCATCATCCAGTTGAACTTAACGGAACAGACTACCTTTCTGTGCGTACAGTGAAAAATGAGATGGTAGAGGCTACATTTCAAATTGATACTTCAGAATTAGGAAAACTAAATACGATTTATGCTATTGCCGTTACCCCGGAAAACATTGAAATAAATAATCCTATTAAAACACAATCTGTTCTTTTGGTTAACGAGGAGGCTGAATGAGGTATGAGAAGAATAAAGATTTTACTTACTCTAATAATTAGTTTATCTCTGTTTACTGCCTGCAGTAATAATGAAACAGAAAAAAGTATGAGTAATCAGTTAAGTGATAACGCTAAAGCTTCGCAGGAGACTGATAGCGAATCATTGAATCAGAGTACAGATGACCGTAACGATTTTCTATCCCCGGAATATGATTACGATGCTAACAAACTGAATTTAACTGACTTATCTACCGGGACAGTAATTGCTTCTCACTCTTTTGAAAATGCGCAGACAGTATTGCTGACGGACAGAACCAGTCAAGGATATATTGTAATGCTGTCCAGTCCAACGGCGGCAGATGTAAAGAAAACGGACGGTATTACAATAATTTCGGGCAATGATTCTGCGGAAACATTGAGTTACTGGTTATTTGACGAGAAACTTAATCTGATAGAACAATATGAATTATCTGATGAGACTCTTGTCAATGGAATAATGGGACAAGTCTTTTCTGTCGCACCTGATGGGAAAACTCTTATATATGCGGAGGGTTCCAGCTTATATCAATATACTTTTGCTACTCAGAAGCAGGAGAAAATATCTGTTTCTATGAATGAAGAGGTTTATTATGAGGCAATTGGATACAGCGATAGTGGTAATTATCTTGCGTTTTATGGAAGTATTACGGGCCAGGAAAAGGATACGGCATATGGCAGTGTGGATTTGAAGAATGATACTGCCGCTGTTTTTACAGCCAGTGACTTTTCTGGTTCTGCTCTTACTGTGAATGGAGAGTATGCGGCTGTTTCTGACACTGTTTTGCCTGATAGTATGGGCGGTCCGGCAAAAACTGGTTCTATTCTCTTTATAGATTTAGGGCAGCAACAGGGAAAAGAGATACGAGTGGAGAGTGGCGAAGAAAGCGGTCTGGCTGCAGTATCTAAAGATGGTCAGTACATTGTAACTTGTGCTGGTGGTGACAGTCCAAGCGGTTTTGTGCGGAGTTATAAGGTCAGTGATGGTACAAAAGTGGCAGAACAGAATTATACGATGGACACAAATTGTAAACCATATGAAATTTTAGTAATTGGTCATTCTGCTTATGCCGCTTTGGGAACGGATAACGGTAATACCCTTTCACAAGCGGTAGATATTTCGTGAGGTATACTTTATGAAACTGGAACTTCAAAATATTACAAAATATTACGGAAAATACCCGGCACTTAAAAATGTTTCTGCCATTTTGACAGAGGGAGTATACGGCTTGCTGGGACCGAATGGAGCCGGGAAGACAACACTTATTAACATTTTAATTGGAATCTTATCTGCCAATGGCGGAACGATTTGTTTGGATGGAAAAAATACTGCTAAAATGGGAAGGAGCTACTTTGATAAAATTGGATATATGCCTCAGTATCCGCAATTTTATGCAAATTTTACAGTACGGGAATTTTTAACATATATGTGTCAGCTTAAGGGCGTAGATAAGGCTAATGAGAGTATTGGCTCAGCACTGAAGTTTGTCAATTTAGAAGAACATTACAGCAGAAAAATTGGATCGCTGTCTGGCGGAATGCGCCAACGGCTGGGAATCGCACAAGCAATTTTAAATAATCCGAAGTTATTGGTGTTGGATGAACCTACGGCGGGGCTTGATCCTGGGGAGCGTATTCGGTTTCGTAATCTTATTTCACGTCTGGCAAATGAACGGATAATTCTTTTGGCTACTCATATCGTTTCCGACGTAGAATACATTGCCAAAGAAATTTTGCTGCTGCAGAAAGGAACACTTGTCATGCAGGGAACACCTAGTGAACTAGAGAAGAGTATCAAAGGAAAGGTATGGGAAATATTTGCCAACGAGAAGGATATGGCCTTAATGGTAGATACTTATTGTGTAAGTAATATTAAACAACAGGGAACGTCATATTTACTCCGGGTTGTGAATAATGACAAGCCGTTTGAAAATGCGAAGCCGGTTGCTCCAAACTTAGATGATTTATTTTTGTATACATTTTTTCAGTCTAGTGAGGGACAAGTATGAATTTTTTCTATTTGGAAGCCAGAAAAAATATTCTGCGACGTTATACGATAATTGCGCTGATACTGTTTTTATGCCTAAATACAGTCAAAATCATTACAGATTACAAATCTGGAGAGATTAAACCTGTAGCGGCTAATACAAGCGGTATGCAGGCGGGATACAATGAAATTTATGAGAAAGTTAAGGGTGAAATTACAGAAAAAACGGTTAGCTTTGTAACGTCTGAATATCAAAGACTGGATAAACTAACGGCAGATGGAACATACAGCCGTAAACCGCAGGAAGGAACTTACAGTGGATATATTTTTGGAGACTATTACTTATTCCATAGTTATTTCTATCCATATATGGAGTACAGTGTTAAATATTCCTCTGAAATGGAAAAAGTTCTGACTCAGGCAGAAGAAAATCTGAAATTTTATCAAGAAAATAAAAATAAAGCAGAAACAACAAAAAATGCTTATATTCTGGATCACTATAATGGACGCAGCATTTCAGAGTTTTATTTATATGATGGATGGGAGTCATTGCTGTCCTATGATTTTTCAGATTTGCTGATACTTCTTTTGCTCGTTTTAGCAGTAGCCCCTGCCTTTACATGTGAAAAAGAAAATGGAATGATTTTAATTTTATCTTCTTGCAAGCGGGGCAGGTGGCCAATGCTTTTTTCCAAATGCGGTTCAGCAGTAATATTTTCCTGGTTAATCACAGCTTTATTTGCTTTGTTTAACTTGCTGGTATTTGGACTTTTGTGCGGGTTCGAAGGATGGAATAGTCCCCTTTATGCTATTGAAAGTTACAGAAATACTCCCTTTTCCGGATCAGTTTTGATGTTTTATGTATTGATTTGTGGAGCTAAGGCTATCGGATTCAGCGTGACAGTGCTTTTACTAATTTTTCTGTCAGCTTGTTTTAAAAAGTCAATGTATCCATGCCTGGCAGGAATGGGATTATGTATTATATTAAACTACTGTTCTGGCTGGGCGCTTTCTTCCGTATGGTGGAAACAAGTCCTTGCCTGCATTAGTCCATTTACCCTAACAAACGGAAATTTACTGTTAGAAAGACTTTTGGGCGTCAGCTTTGGAGGAATATACGTTCTTCAGATTTTTATTGTATTGATCGTTCAAATGGTAATGGCATATCTACTGATTATGGCAATTAGGAGGAAATTATGCTGCAAGTGGAAATAAAAAAAATTGTATTTCATCAAAAATGGCTCTTACTTCTTCTGCTTTCTTTAGCTTTTTATGCAGTGCTTTGTACAGTTGGAGGATATGACAGCAGTTATGTAATTGATCGGAATGAAGATACTTATCTGGCATATATCAACCGCTGGCAGGGGAAAGTTACAGAGGAGAAGTCAAAGGAGATGGAGTCAGAATATGAAGAAGTCATACAGAACAATGATGCCAAAAAGAATGTTTTCCTAACTGTTTATAATCAATATTATTATGCGAAAGAAGATACTACGCATCGTTATATCATGGATGAACGAGGCTGGAATACTCTGTTGACACATGATGGAGTAAATGCAATTTTGATTCTATGCCTTTTGGCTCTTTGTGTTCCGGTTTTTTGTGGAGAATATCAATGTGGTATGGCGCAGATCCTCCGTTCATGCCGAAACGGTCGAACTACATTAGCCGGAATAAAGCTTTTTACAATGATAACACTGGCTATTGGAACTACGATGTTGTTTCAGCTAATTCAATTCTCTGTCGTGGCGTTATCTGTTGGGGTAGATGGAGTATCTTATCCTTTGCAAAGTTTGTCCTTTTTTGAAAATTCTCCTTATTTTATTTCAATTGGTCAGGCTTATGTGATAGTAATTATTTGCAGATGTTTAGGGGCTGCATGGCTTGCGGTTTTGATTGCCCTGTTTTCCGTTTTGTTTCAGCAGACAATATTAACGACATTTTCGGGTATAGCGATTTCAGTTTTGCCTCATCTGATCGGAAGCAGCTTCCTTAAATATATCCTGCCGCTTCCTGCAGGCTTGTTGGCTGGAACCGGCTATTTGTGGGGAAAACTGACGGAAGTAGGTTATGATGAAGAATGGAATTTAATTGATATTGTGACATTCCAGGGAATTTCGCCAGTACAATTAGGAGTTTTGTTGATGTTTTTTCTATTTATTATTTGTTTATTGCTCTGGTTATGCTGTAGAAGCTATGTTGGAAGAAAGAAAATAAAACCAGTTCGCTCACTCTTCGTGTTATCTGCTTTTTTTCTTTCAATGTTTTCATTAACTGGCTGCAGTCAAAGTGATTCGAATGAATTTTCCTATAATTTATTGGGAGATACGTCACAGGGGGAAAATAGCAACTATACAGTAGAACTGGATATGGTAGAAAATACTATTACTGCTACTAATAAAGTAACGGGGAAAACTATATTGTTAACTCGTGATCCCTTTGATCAATATGGTTCTATCTCCAGCATTTATGTAGATGAAAATGCTTGCTATTATACAACTCAAGGGAATGTTGGAGACGGATTTGAGATTTATAAAATTAATTTAAAAAATTTTTCTACTCAGATGTATTTCAGAAGTGGATCTGATAATACAGCAACCTTTTGGGGACTGCTTGAGCGTGAGCAGACAGTGGATGAATTGCTTTCCGATGAAGGATCTATTACTTCTTTTGTAGTAGATGGAAATAATATTTATTACATTCAAGGAGAACGCCTTTACAAGATTTTTCGTCCGACAAGTTATGAAACAGTAGTAGTTTCTGATACGACGCAAGTGCAGAGCTTAGAGTATAAAAATGGTAGAATAATATACAAGTAAAATAATTTGAGAAAGGGAATAATGCGACATAAAGAATGGATATACTGCCCCGTGTGCAGAAACAAAACCCGGATAAAAATTCGTGAAGATACAATTGTTAGAAATTTACCTCTGTTCTGTCCGAAATGTAAACAGGAAACATTGATCAATATAATCAAAAGTAAATTATTTGTCATAACAGAGCCAGACGCTTAGACGCAGAGCCGATACATTGAGAGATATTCTTAAAATGTACTGGCTCTTTTCTATTAGTTTAGGTAGTCCGCCAAATAAAAAAACAGTGTTTTGGGTGGGCTTATTTTCCATGTCTTTAATTCTTCTGATTCCCACCAAATTCTGTTTTGAGTTTGGAGGGATTTTTTTGTGTTGGTCTGAGTCTGACACGCCGCTTCTAATATTAAGCGGCAGTTATCTATAAAGTTTTGTTTAAAAGCAGGAATAAATTGTTAAAAAAATTCTTGCTATTGTATGGAACTTCTGCGTTGTAAAAGTAGAAGTAATATTTCTTGCTAAAAGATATAAAAATTCCTATAGCCGTGAGGGTGTAATCGCCTTTGCGGTTTTTAATTTATCATACAGCAGTAAAACGGAAAATTCATCTGTTTTTGTTGGGTGTCGCTCGCCGCCATTCGATCTGGATTTCAAAAAAAATTCAGACGAATGGAGGTAACAGTGTGGGTGCTGGTAAGAAGAAAATATGGATTCATGGTCAATTCATAGAGGTAACAGATGAGGTATATGCAGCCTATATGAAAGGCGATAGAAAAATAAGATATTTTGAAAATGATCTGAAAACAGGACGGACGGTTAAAGATAAGGATGGAAACATAAAACAAATCCTTCCAAGCCGGGAAGATTCTTTGGACAGGCTTATGGAAGATAACGCACAGCAGTTTCCTGATAGCTATGAGAGTGTGGAGGATATTGTAATTCAAAAAATTGCTACGGAAAAATTACATATGGCGCTCTTAAGGTTGCCAAAGAAGGATCAAGAATTGATTTATGCACTGTTCTACGAAGAAAAAACGGAACGAGCATATGCAAAGCAAATAGGTGTTTCTCCAAGTACTGTCCATAGGAGAAAAGAAGAAATTATAAAAAAATTGAAAAAATATTTGAAATAGCGGAGCAGACCTCTCACTTAACGGCTAATAAAGTGAGAGGTCTTTTTTGGCCTTCCGTTCCTTGACAAATACATACTCATTCATCAAGTACGTTCCTGTTGTTATCGTGATGAGCGTAAGCCACGTTAGCAGGTACGCCATGATCCGGACGGGTAAAGGCAGCGAAATCCCACATATATAGAAGAATTGGTTTGCGGCTGTTTTAATTGTCCGGGGAGCGGGAAATACCCGGCTATAACTGTCAGATTGCTACTGATAAGGCGATAACAGGCAACAGGTATGATGATACTCCTGTCCGGTCATAAAGTCGAGCGTTAAGAGCGTCGCAACAAGTGAGGACAGCTTTGGGAGAACCTCAGAGGGGCACAGGCCCGTGGAGCTGATCAGCAGTCAGCCGCTTGATGATTCCCCCGCATGAAATACATGCGATAACAGCCGGGGCGTCGAGGACAAATAGGCTGAAACAGGCAATTATGGTAGCCGGATACAAAGAAATGCTTTGCGTCCGGCTGATACATACTCGCAATGAATAATGGTTTCAAAAGAGCGGGGAGATCCTTACGGAACAAAGAGAGTTCTAAGGCGTATAAGAGGAAGGAGATATGATTGTGGAAGAACAAGAAATGCGGCGTGGAGAGATTTATCACGCAGATCTGAATCCTGTTTTCGGGAGTGAGCAGGGCGGATACCGCCCCGTGCTGATCATCCAGAACAACCGGGGGAATCGGCACAGTCCAACGGTCATTGTTGCGGCTATCACGAGTAGACCAAAGACAAAACTTCCGACACATGTACCGATCAATGGGATCAACGGACTGGAGAAGAAATCTTTTGTGCTGTTGGAGCAGATCCGGACACTGGACAAGGGGCGACTGGATGATTATGTTGGCAGGCTGAACCGGGAACAGATGATAAAAGTGGATAAGGCACTGCGTACCAGCATGGAGATCAAAAAGCTGGATAAACCGATTCTGATGTGCTTATGCCCGGTGTGTGCAAAGCCATTTTACAATTCAAAGGAACACTTTATCATTCGGGCAGATCAGGATCAGACAATAAAGGAAACGTGTATGTTCTGTAATGTACGACAGGGATACGATTATTTAATAAGGAAGAAATATTATTGAATGAAGCTGATTTGATGAACATGAATCAGTTTCATTTGGATGTGTCAAGTCTGCGATAGAAAATATTGCACATTTCACTTATTCATTGATGTGCGATATAGTAGGCGCAGGACGTCTGGAAAGAAGGAATGATCATGGAAAATACATTATTTGTAACTGCAGAAACTGTGGCAAAGGATCTAGGAGTGTCAAAGCCCTTTGCTTACAAATTAGTTCGTCAGATGAACGATGAATTGAATGCGAAAGGATACCTTACTGTGGCCGGCCGGGTAAGTAGGAAGTATTATGAAGAGCGATTTTATGGATTGAAAGAAGGTTAAGTGATGGCAGCATACAAAGATACGGAGAGAAATACATGGTATGTGGCATTTTATTACCGGGACTGGCAAGGTAATAATAAGAAAAAGAAGAAAAGAGGCTTTAAGACCAAAAGGGAGGCTCTGGACTGGGAAAAAACATTCCGGCAGAAACAGGAGGCTTCTCTGGATATGTTATTTAAAGATTTTGTGGAAGTCTATGCGGAGGATATGAAACCACGGTTAAAGTATAATACATGGCTTACTAAAGAGCATATCATCAAGACAAAATTACTACCTTATTTCGGTAATAAGAAAATGAATGAAATCAAAGCAGCAGACGTGGTGCGGTGGCAGAATGAAATGATGTCATTCCGTGATGAAGATGGAAATGGATATTCAAAAGTATATCTGAAAACCTTACAGTCACAGTTGAGCGCTATATTCAACCACGGGATCAGGCTATATGAACTGAAAGAAAATCCGGTCAGAAAGGCCGGAAGTATGGGTGGAGAGAGGAGAAAAGAAATGTTGGTTTGGACGAAGGAAGAATATAAGAAATTTTCAGAGGCAATTATTGATAAACCGCAGGCATATTACGCATTTGAAGTTTTGTTCTGGACTGGCTTGAGAGTGGGAGAACTTCTTGCTTTGACACCAGCAGATATAGATTTTTCTGCTAAAACTATTTCTGTTACGAAATCTTATCAGAGAATAAAGGGAGAAGATTATATTACTGATCCTAAGACAGAGAAAAGTAACCGTACCGTATCCATTCCGGATTTTCTTTGTGAGGAACTCCAAGAATATCTGGCTATGCTGTATGGATTTAAAAATGATGACCGGATGTTCCAGATCACAAAAAGTTTTCTTCATCATGAGATGATTCGAGGATCAGAAAAGGCGGGAGTCAAGAGAATCAGAATCCATGATATTCGGCATTCTCATGTTTCTATGCTGATTGATATGGGATTTTCGGCGGTGGATATTGCCGGGAGAATGGGGCATGAAAGTATTGATATTACATTGCACTATGCTCATATGTTCCCGTCCGCACAGAAGGATATGGCTGAAAAACTGAATATGGAAAGGGTAGGGTAAAGAGTATGTATAAAAGACCAAGGCAAAAAGCACAGCCAAAGAAAAAGAAGGATGAACATAATCGGAAAAGAGATATAATCGTTAATTTTCGTATGTCTCCAGAAGAACGGGCAGAATTGGAACAGAGAATTTTGATAAGTGGGAAGAAAAAACAGGATTACATGATCCAGAGCAGTCTGGAGCAAAAACTGGAGATTGTGGCCAATAGGAAGATGTTGATGGATATTCAGCATAGAATGGATGAAATCGAGACAGAGCTAAAAAGAGTAGTATCCGCAGACGCAGTGGATATGGAAAAGCTGGCCGGACTGAAATCGCTAATTGAGTTGTTCCAGGCGGTAGAGGAATAAGTGAGTGACCGTATTGTGCAGGGTGTGGTATGGTCAAGGCATTGGCAGGGGGAAGAGTACATAGAATAGTATATAAATAATATTGTAATCTGACAGGGGTATGCTATACTATGTAAAGGAATAAGTTCTTTTTCTTGTTCATATGCAGAGAAAGAGAAACAGATGTGGTAAATAATTGACTTTCAGCATATTATAGTGTATACTTAAAATAGAAAAAGAAGATAATATAGTCGGAACGGCGACTTAAAATCCGTTTCCAGTGGTCGGGATGAAGACCTTAAACTCATTCCCATTACAGAGTAAACTGCTAAAAATCAGAAAAAGGATGGCTGCGGTCATCCTTTTTTCTTGATAAAGGAGTACAATGGCTGAAGAAAGTTTTAAAGAACGTGTCCGTTTGGAGATAATAAAGGCGGCTAAACAATATAAGACAATTTATGTTGACTATGAGTATTTGGTCTGTTCAGAGGCATTTGTACAGAATGATTACTACATAGTAGCTGCAATGGAAAATAATTTTCAACATTTGACGGGAGTACATTCAAATATTAGTTCCCAAGATTTTTTTGACAAATGCATTCAAGGTACATTAGAGAATACGGATTTTGATTTTATCAAAAGGGGACAGGATGAAAAAGCTGTAAAAGGTACTGTTAGAAGAAAAATTAAAGTCTTGCCGGATATGATGGGGCTTTTTAAAACTGGATTACAGACAGAAGAGAATTTTCAAAAGAATAAGGTTGTTTGTTCGTTTGCAACTGCTGACGGAGCTTGCACTTTGGGATTTTCGGAATCAACAAAAGCTAGGCCAAAATCTTTGATAAAAGGAAACGAGTTAAAAAATCCTAAACTTGTAGAAGTGATTTTAAGAAAAAAAGTAGGAGAAGAGCTGTTTAATGAAATTATTGTTGGAGATAAGGCATTATTAAAAAAATATCAAAATAAAATACAAGAATTAGTTTCTGATGAATTGTTCACACAAAAAGTGAAAATCGTTTTTGAAATAAATTCCAATCCAACAGCATGGAGCAATCAAGAAATACATTTTATATATAAAAGTGGAACGAGTGTAGACCTTATAATTGAGGGAACATATTGTGAGTTACAAATTGTTGGTAAAGATAATTTGGAAGAAATTATTTATGCCATATGGGAAATTTTAGCATGGAATGACGGATATTTTTATAAGCCTGTTGAATATTTGGTAGACGATATTGAACGTGATGTTGAAGAATTATTTAGAGTGCCATATTATGTGACAGATTCTAAGTGGAAAAACAGTGCTTTACTGATTGGCAGAAACCACCGAGAAATATCGGAAGATATTATTACACGATATATACAGATTAGAAATGTCGGCAGGGAACAGAAATCTTTAAATAAAACACTATTTTCTTCATATTTTTATTTGCATTCAGAAAATTACAGTGCAGTAAATATTGAACATAGATTAGTATTGTTAATGCACATATGCGACGGTTTTGCAATAGCTTTTTTGCATGGTAATCAAAAAAACAATGGAGGGAATATTAACAAGGTATTAGAATGTATAGATGTTGGTACACGTTTAACAAAGAAATACAAAATCGGAGCAGATATGTTAGGTGTACCGTCTGATAAGGCAAAAGAGGTTTTGCAAGACACTAGAACAGAACTTACGCATTATATTTATAAACCATCAAGTTTAGGTTCATTTATAAGTGATCCGAATAGTGATACTGATAATATGGTCAATTTGTATGTCTTTTATGTCTTAGATTTAGCTTTACGAGTTAGTCTATTGGAGACAATAGGAGCAACTGTTAAAGATGAAATAAAAAACTATTTACTCGATGAAAATTTAGATTGGATTAGACTGGAAAAACACATGGATGAAGAGTGTGTGATTCCACGAAATGCGATTAGGCAAATATTGGAGAAATTACAAGCTATGAAGAATGACGAAGACTAGTGTTTTCCAAAATCTAAGAATGGAGTATTGATACTGTTCTGACCAAGAGGAACTTACTGTTATCCTTAAAAATCTGAATTTTTCAGCTTCAGAAAATGAAGCTAAAAATGAGGCAAAAAATGAAGCTGAAAATTATAGACTGACTTCAATGACATTGTAAATATAATTTCAACAGAAAAGGAACCATGGCACTATTATGGTACTAAAACCTGTGGGTACTCAAAATACCTCTAAAAAATAGTATAATATGGATACGAGAACTGCGAAAAATCCGCTAGAAATACCACGATTGCACAATGACTTTGGGGAGTTTGAATAAGGGTACCCCTTCAGAAAGCCAGTAAAACCGGTACTTGCAAGCAAATTTGTTTAAGTTCCGGCAACGAATCGGCAACTTAAGGGACTTATTCAAAGAATAATGCATATCTTATTTCATATTAAAACCTTACTGATCTTCAGTTTAAAAAGCTGAAGGGCAGTAAGGTTTTTTTAGTTCTGATCATTTATTTTCATTTGTAAACAGATCACTGAGTTCCTGAGATGGTATTCTGGTCCATTTGGAGTATGTGTCCAGTGCCGGGTACCTGTATCTCCACTCATCATATTCATCCTTGCTGATTTCCCCTTTTTCCAGTTTTTCCGCCTGTTGCTGCCATGAAGAAAACATATCAAACAACGAAGAGAAGGAGGTGTTGGATTTATCGAGACAGAGGCAGAGTTCCCCGTCAATATCTTTGATCTTCAGGCCGTACATATCTTCCAGGGCAAAAAGGGTATGCATCAGGCCGACATAGGTGTCAATATCAGGCACGGTAAGGGCACGTGAATCCACATGAAAAATCTGTGCCAGCTGGTTGATCAGATCTTGTTTCGGGGATCTTGCCTCGGATTCATATTGTGCCATGCGTACATCAGATGTTCTTCCGGTAAAACCAAGTTTCTCTCCGAGCTGTTTTTGCGTCAGCCCTATTTTGGTACGGAAGAATCGGATTCGTTTTCCAGTTGCCATGGTAAAGCCTCCTTAAATTAATTTGTTTAGTAAAAGTATAACATGGGCAATATGGAAGAACAAGGATAAAATTAAACAAAAAAGTTTAAGCTTTTCTTTCTGAAAGTATTGACTTAAACAAATATGTTTAGTATTATGATTATGCAGGAACTTAAACAAAAAGAGTTAAGAAAGGAGAAAAACTATGAATGAAAAAACATTTATGACAGTGGATGATGTTGCAAAGGAGATGAGCGTATCTAAATCCTACGCCTACAAGGTAGTGAGACAGCTTAATAAGGAGCTGAATGATATGGGCTATCTGACTGTGGGAGGAAGAGTAAATACGAATTATTTCCTGAAAAAAGTATGCTACAGAGAATGATGAGAAAGGAGTGATGATATGTCAGTATACAAAGACGAAAAAAATGGTACCTGGAGATGTATTTACCGCTATACCAATTGGAAGGGCGAGAGGAAACAGACCCAGAAAAGAGGATTCCGCACAAAAAGAGAGGCTCAGGCCTGGGAACGGGAAGAACTGTTAAAACAGGGTGCCAAACTGGATATGACCTTTGAGAGCTTTTACGATATTTATTCGAATAACAAGAAAGCAAGAGTGAAGGAAAGCACCTGGGAGATCAAAGGCAATCTGGTAAGGACCAAGATTCTGCCTTATTTCGGGCAAAGAAAAATTGCTGAGATTACACCCAAGGATGTGATTGCATGGCAGAATGAACTGCTGAAATACAGAGACGAGAAAGGCAAGCCTTATTCAGGAGAATATCTGAGAACAATCCATGCACAGCTGTCCGCTATTTTCAATCATGCGGTGAACTTTTATAACCTGCCCAATAATCCTGCAAAAAGGGCCGGAGGGTTCAAAGCAGAGAAACCGAGAGAAGTGGAGATCTGGACTCAGGAGGAGTATCTGAGATTTTCCGCAACCATGATGGATAAGCCAAGATCTTTCTACGCATTTGAGATGCTGTACTGGTGCGGGTTACGATCCGGAGAGCTGCTGGCTTTGACAGCATCAGATTTTGACCTGGAGGCGAGAACCGTGAAAATCAGCAAGACCTTTCACCGCTCAAAGGGAAGAGATATTATCACATCGCCCAAAACGGTGAAAAGCAACAGAATTATTAAAATGCCACTTTTCCTGTGTGAATCCATGAAGGAATATATGGCAATGTTCTATAATCTGCAACCGGGAGAGAGAATCTTTCCTTTTACCAAATCGTATCTGGATCACGAACTTCGGAGAGGAGCAAAAGAAGCCGGATTAAAAAGGATTAAAGTCCATGCACTTCGTCACAGCCATGTGTCCTTAATGATCCATATGGGATTTACTCCATTTGAGATTGCTGAAAGGATGGGGCATGAAGCTGAGAAGATCACACTGAAATATGCACATCTGTTTCCGGATGTTCAGGATAAGATGGCTGAGAGACTTGAACAGGAGCGTATGAACATGGAAAAGGAGGATCTCTATGCAAAAATCCAAAGATAGTAAAGGAAGGTGGAGAAACCGGACAGTTGCATTCCGTGTTTCACAAAGAGAGTGGGAGATGATTGACTGCATGGTTTCGCTGTCGGGACTTCAGAAACAGGATTATATTCTCAGAAAACTGATGGACTGGGAAGTAACTATACAGGGAAGTTCCAGAATCTATAAAGCACTGAAGCTACAGATGGACAAGATCTATCAGGAATTGAAACGGCTGGAAACCGGAGAAAGCCCGGATGAAGATTTATTAACAACCCTGCAGATGGTGGCTCTGACACTGAACGGGATGAAGGAGGAATCACAGCATGCAGAGATCAGGAAGTGTTTCTGAACAAAAAGAAAATGCCCCTGCTGGTAACAAGGACATTCTCACATCAAGCCAAAACTAATGCGGGCTCTGGTAAAACCCCATAAACAGAAAACCTTCCTTCTACGGGAGGAGTCTGTCTAAATGCAAATAGTTCTATTTGCATTATAGCAAATTCCTCCTGTGAATGAAAGAAAAAATATGACAAAGGAGGAAAAGACATGAACATTTTTAAAGAAATCAAAGAGTATCTTACTGCTTTGCAGGCTGCGGAACAGTATGGAATCAAGATCAACCGGAATAAGATGGCATGCTGCCCCTTCCATGATGATCACCATCCCAGTATGAAGATTGACCAGAATTACTATTGTTTTGCCTGCGGAGCAAAAGGAGACGTTATAGATTTTACTTCCAGACTGTTTGGAATATCCCAGTTCGAGGCGGCACAGAAGCTGATCACAGATTTTGGACTGCCGATTCAGTCTGAAAAGAAGAAACATGCACTGGGAAAGTCCCGGAACAGGGCATCCTCAATGGTACAAAGTCGGTATCATTTTTCCGTAAAAAACAAGATTCTGGACTGGAAAAATCATGCGGTAAAGGTTTTGACTGACTATCTGTCGTGGATCAGATTCTGGAAGAAATTTTACTCATCGCGACAGGATCCTTTTGAGGAGGAACATTTTCTGGAGGCATTGAGTAATGAGTGGAAGATCAATGTGTATCTGGATATCCTGCTGGCCGGAAGCGGAGAAGAGATTGCACAATTCTTTATGGACAAGAGGAAGGAGGTGGCGGATATTGAGCAGAGAATGGATGAATATCAGCGAGGAGTCCTTGAAGAAATTAGAAAAGATTGTAGAGGATGAAATGCTGAGTACAGAAGAGATCCGCGGATCCCTGGAAGTAACGGAGAAAGGACGGATCCGGCAGTCTATCCAGAATTGCAAACATGTGTTGGACCATGATCCCTGCCTGAAAGGCGCCATCTGCAGAAATGAGATGACCTGTCAGATTGATATTAAGAAAAAAGTGCCATGGAAGAGAAGAGGTGTTCAGATGACAGATACGGATATGAACAATCTGTCCTTGTATCTGGAAAAGAATTACGGGCTGACCAGTGACCGGGTGATCACCAAAGCCGTGGACATTGTGGCAAATAATAACAGCTTTCATCCTATTATTGATTTCCTGGAGGGGCTTACCTGGGACGGGACGCCCAGGATCAGCCATATGCTGACACATTTTTTCGGAGCTGAGGATCAGAAGTATACCGGGGAAATCATGAAGATGCACATGATGGCAGCTATCAGCAGACTGTATGAACCGGGAACCAAATATGACATCATGCTCTGTCTGGTAGGCGGACAGGGAACGGGGAAATCCACCTTTTTCAAATATCTGGCAATTAAAGATGAGTGGTTCACGGATGATATGAAACGGCTGGATGACAAGAAGGTTTATGAATATCTGCAGGGCCACTGGATTGTGGAAATGTCGGAAATGAATGCGGTGGCCAATGCCAAGAGTATTGAGGAAACCAAATCTTTTCTGAGCAGACAGAAGGACACATACCGGATCCCGTATGAAAGACGGGCGGAGGATCGGTACCGGCAGTGTGTATTCTGCGGGACATCCAATGACCTGGCATTCCTTCCTTTTGACAGGACCGGGAACCGGCGGTTTGGTCCGGTGAAGGTCTGCCCGGAAAAAGCGGAAGTGACGGTATATAAAAATGAGAAAGAATCCAGGGAGTATATCATCCAGGCATGGGCGGAGGCAATGGTGATTTATAAGACGGAAAAGATCCTGCTGACCTTCTCTCCGGATATGGAAGACTATGTGAAATCCCTGCAGAAGGATTTTATGCCGGAGGATACACAGACCGGAATGATCCAGGCTTTTCTGGACAACTACGAAGAGGATTATGTGTGCTCTACCATCATCTACCAGGAAGTGTTTCATCAGGAAGGCATTGTGCCGAAATGGCAATCAAAAGAGATCGGAGATCTGATGGACAATGAGATCACCGGATGGGAAAAACATGGAAATCACCGGTTCTCTGGGGGACTGGGAACTCAGCGTTCATGGAAACGGATCCTTCCGAAAAAAGACCCGGATGGATTCATGAAGGTGGATGAAAATGAGGAGTTACCTTTTGAGTAAAAGTTAACTTTAAAAATGTTTTGAGCCTTGTTCACAAAAGTTTGTTCACAAGTTTGTGAACAGGGAAGTGTGAACAGGGAGAAAAAAACTTTGAAAGTTAAAAACACAGGAATGAAATAAGGCCCGGATACGGGCAGAAAGAAAAAGGCGGATACGCCAGAAACTAAGCCCTCGGCGATTGAGAGCGAAATACACCCATCGCACAAATCTGACGATTTATACTCTGTGTATTTCGCGACTGCATCGAGCTTTTCCCTTAAGAAACTGACACCGGCACTTCCTTAAGAGAATCCTCCGGAAGGCCCTGCGGGGCAGACCGGCGTGTAAACAGAGGGATAATCTGACGTACCACCGCCGGAAAGGAGATACATGACAAATGGAAAAAATAGTTTTCTTCAGGTGGTTAAACTGCCTAATGTCAGAGGCAGGGTGCGTTATATCTCGGATCCGAAACGACAGGAAAATTTATATGCCACCTTTACAAATGTGGAGTCAAAATATTGGACTTACCTTTCAAAAGAAAATCAGGAGGATTTCAGAAAAAGCGGTACAGAGGGGAAATGTATTGAGGCGAGAGAGCTGATCATCATGCTGCCGCCAAGCCTGGTCCAATATGATCCGGATATGCTGCTGAAATATTTTTCCACAAAGTTTGTGGAGAGATTTGATGTGGCGGTGGCAAGCGCTATGCACCATAATAAGGCAAAAACCAATCTTCATATTCATCTGATCTTTTCCGAAAGACAAGAATTAGATGTTCCGGAAAGAAAGATTGCTGCAAGGAATCTGTTCTATGATGAAAACGGAAAACACGTCCGGACGAAGAAAGAGATCCTGGATGAACGTGGAGAGATCCGTCCGGGATGCAGGATCGTTAAGAAGGGAGAAGTTTATGAAACCAATCTTTTCAAACCGAAAAACCAGGAATTCAAGTCCAAGAAGTTTACGGAAGAAATGAAATATTACTATACGGATCTTATCAATGAACTGGTAAAAGATCCGGCAGAGAAGTTGAAGGTGTTTGATAAGAACAGTCCTTATCTGCCGACCAGAAAGATTGGAAAGAACAATCCAAAGGCAGAGGAAATCCGAATTGATAATTATCTCCGGCAGGAATGGAATCATATGGTGGACCGGGCAGTGACGGAAGGAGTGACAGAGGAAGAATTGCGCCAGGTGAAGAAAAAGAGATCACTGTGCCTGCTCAAGAATCGATCATTAAGGAAGGCTGGAAACCGGATCAGTTCCGAAGTATCCTGTAGAAAGCCATCGGGAAACTGAGAGGATTCATTCAGTTTATGAAAGAGATCCGGAACGGAGAATTTGACGCAAGAGGAAACCCACTGATCCGCCATGATCTGAGATTTGATGTGACACCGGCGCCACTACCGGAGTCGGCAAAAGGAGAAAGACCATCTTCAGCTCTGCAGGAAGCGGAAGTAATGAGACTGGATTGTATTTTGCAGAAGATGAAGAAAGCAGAACAGAAGATCTACGCCATTGAAAAAGCAAAGCTCAGGCTGGAGAAAGATCTGAAAGAAGTGCAGAAAAAGTGGTTTCATGGGAAAGAGAAGAAAGAACTGGAGCAGAAGATCACCGGAAAACGACAGGAACTCAAGAAAGCACAAGAGACTTTAAGCGAGATTCCCAAAATGCAGGGATATGAAAATGCACTGGAAGTGAAAAAAGCCTATAAAGCTGCAGTTACTGAACTGGAAGGTGTGCGGAAACTTCAGAGTGAATGGGATCAGAAGGGAATCCCGGAAAAGAAGTACTGGGTGATCAAAGCCAACGTTCCAGAGCAGACAAAGCAGAAAAGTATTCATGAACGTCTGGAAGAAAAGAAACGAGACGTGGAGCAGAAACAGAAAAAAGAACGGAAAAGGAGTCATGGAAGAGATTGCCTGTAGAATTAGGTTTTGATGCGGATAGAGGAGGAATTAGGAGTGTACATCGAAAAGATATTTGAAAGAGCAACCATACGGGGAATAGCGGATTATCTTTTGTTTGGGAGTGGACCAGAAGAAGATAACAGGAGTTATGAGGAACGGTTAGAGGAACCGTATCTTAGATTTGAAAAGGCAGTAGCAAAATATGATAAGAATCCCACATCGGAGCTGCTGGATCTTTCCAATGAAGTGACCAGTGAAACTGCCAGTGTGTATATGGAGATAGGGATTCAGGTGGGGGTGTTATTGATGATGGACGTTATAAAAAATGTAAACCAGTAGCAAAATAAAGAAGTAAATTATAAGTGCAAGATCCTCTTCCGGAATTTCCGGGAGGGGATTTGTAATTTGAAAATTGATTTGAGAAACGATTTATATACTATTTTTTAAACTCGTCATATGTACTTTAATCTCGTCAAAAATAAAAAAATGACGATATTGAAATTGATTATGACGATGTTTTGTGATAAGATGAAACTAAGTTAAGTTTGAGATTTTGTAAGGAGATTTCATGAGAACTTTTGATTATAAGAAAAGATATGAACGTTTATTACAACCCGATATTGTTGCTTTAGTGGCGCAGATTCATGAGTATAAAGGGGAGCAGACGTTGTTTGTGGAGGCAAAAGCAGATACGCTTACCCAGTTGCTGGAAGTTGCAAAAATTCAGAGTACGGAGGCGTCCAATAAAATCGAAGGTATCTATACTTCGGATGATCGTTTGAAAAAAATTGTTCGTGATAAGACGATGCCTAAAACAAGAAGTGAGAAAGAAATTGCGGGTTATCGGGATGTGTTAAATACGATACATCAAAATTATGATTATATACCCGTAAAATCATCCATCTTCCTTCAGCTGCATCGAGATTTGTATAAATTCGCAGGAAATGCAGGTGGCAGTTTTAAGTCATCCGATAATGTGATTGCACAGGAGGATGAACAGGGAAATAAATCGATACGATTTCAGCCGGTTCCGGCATGGGAAACGCCGGCATATATTGACGCAATCTGTGATGCCTTTCAGGATGCCTGCAAGGATTCCCAGTGTGATCCATTGATTCTGATCCCTATGTTTATATTGGATTTCTTGTGTATTCATCCGTTTAATGATGGAAATGGACGTATGAGTCGTTTGCTGACGCTGCTTTTGTTATACCGGGCAGGATATATTGTAGGAATGTATATCAGTATTGAAAAGCTGATTGAACAGACAAAAGAAACTTATTATGAAACTCTACAGGAGAGTTCTTATAACTGGCATGAAGAGGAAAATGATGATGCACCATTTGTCCGGTATATGCTGGGAGTCATTGTTGCAGCTTACCGTGATTTTTCATCCAGAGTACAGCTGCTAGCTACCAGCGGGATGTCGAAACCTGAGCGTATTCGTGAGATTGTGCGTGGGTCTATAGGAAAGATGACAAGAGCGCAGATTATGGAGAAATGTCCTGATATCAGCCGTGTGACGGTGGAACGTGCTTTGACAGACATGGTGAAAAAAGGTGAAATATTAAAAATCGGAGGCGGTCGTTATACTGCCTATGTATGGAACAGGGAGAATGAATCGTATGATAACAGGTGAATTGAAAAATAAAATTGATGGCTTATGGGAAATATTCTGGACTGGAGGCCTTACTAATCCGCTGGATGTGATTGAACAGATGACATATCTGATGTTTATCCGCGATCTGGACGATGCAGATAATCTTCATATCAAAGAAAGCGCAATGCTGGGACTTCCATATGAGAGTATTTTTGCAGAGGAAGTCCTGATTGGAGATCGCCGGATTGCCGGCAATCAGTTGAAATGGAGCGTATTCCATGATTTCCCGGCTCAGAAAATGTACAGTACCATGCAGGAATGGGTGTTCCCATTTATTAAAAATCTTCATGGAAATAAAGAAAGCGCCTATGCCAAATATATGGGTGACGCAATCTTTAAAATACCGACACCACTGATGCTGGATAAAATTGTGACTGCCATGGATGAAATATACGATCAGATGGCACAGCTGAAAAACGCAGATACAAGAGGAGATGTTTATGAGTACCTCTTGTCGAAATTGGCGACAGCAGGAGTAAACGGGCAGTTCCGAACACCAAGGCATATCATTAAAATGATGGTGGAGCTGATGGATCCGCAACCGGATGAAATCATCTGCGATCCTGCTTGCGGAACGTCTGGTTTCCTAGTGGCTGCCAGTGAATACCTGAAAGAAAACAAAAAGGAAGAAGTATTTTTTGATCGAAAAAATAAAGAGCATTATATGAATCATATGTTCCATGGATTTGATATGGACCGGACCATGCTGCGTATTGGAGCTATGAATATGATGACTCATGGAGTGGACAATCCTTATATTGAATACAGAGACAGCCTTTCTGATCAGAATACGGACAGGGATATGTACAGCCTGATTCTGGCAAATCCGCCGTTTAAGGGAAGCCTTGATTATGATATCGTATCTCAGGATCTACTGAAAGTTGCGAAGACGAAGAAAACGGAACTTCTGTTTTTAGTACTGTTTTTGAAAATGCTGAAAACAGGTGGAAGATGTGCCTGCATTGTACCGGACGGAGTCCTGTTTGGTTCTTCCAAAGCTCATAAGTCGATTCGCAAAGAACTGGTGGAAGGAAATTGTCTGGAAGCGGTTATCTCTATGCCTTCCGGTGTGTTTAAACCTTATGCAGGAGTCTCCACTGCTATCCTGATCTTTACGAAAACAGGACATGGCGGAACGGATAAAGTATGGTTCTATGACATGAAGGCAGATGGATTCAGCCTGGATGATAAACGTAATCCAATCAATGAAAATGATATACCGGATATCATAGAGAGATTCCGAAATCGAGATCAGGAGACACAGAGAAAACGGACGGAACAGTCTTTCTTTGTGGAAAAACAGGATATCGTTGACAATGAGTATGATCTTTCCATTAATAAGTATAAAGAAGTGGAATATGTGCCGGTAGAGTATCCGTCTACACAGGAGATTATGGCGAATCTACATGAGCTGGAAATGGAAATTACCAAGAATCTTGCGGAGTTGGATGAGATGTTGGAGTAAGATAAGGAAGAATAAATTGGAATTTGTAGGGATGAATTATGAGAGTTAAGCTAAGTGACGTAACTAAATACTTAAAGGGTACTCAAATAAATGGAGATGACCTTATCGAAAATGGTGAATATATATACTTAAATGGTGGCATCAATCCATCTGGAAGATGGAACGCCGCAAATGTTAAGGGAAACACTGTTACTATTTCTGAAGGAGGAAATTCATCAGGATATGTAAACTATGTGACAGAACCATTTTGGTGTGGGGCACATTGTTATTATCTTTTTGATGGACCCAAGAATACAAGATATTTGTATTATGCACTAAAGAGTCAGCAAGAAAGATTGTTTGATATTCGATCAGGTGCTTGCATGCCCAATATAAAGAAGGCTGATTTGGGTAAGTTTGAATTCGAGTTTGATACGGATGAACAAAAACAAAGTAAGATTGTATCGGTATTATCAAAAATAGAAGTTGTGATAGGTGAACGCAAAAGAGAACTTGAGCTATTGGACGAACTCATTAAAGCCCGATTTGTTGAGATGTTTGGGGATCCAATAGAGAACCCGTACGATTGGCCGGTTGATAATCTTACAAATTTGGGTGAGTGTAAAAATGGAATGAACTTTCACACGGACGATTCTGGAGTCGAAATTCACTGCTTAGGTGTTGGTGATTTTAAAGATTTATCGCTTATAGAAGATACTTCAAAACTTCCTACGATTTCATTAAATGAAATGCCGTCTGATGATTATTTGCTTACAAATGGCGATATTGTTTTTGTTCGCTCTAATGGAAATAAGGCATTGGTAGGCCGAAGTGTTGTAGTGTACCCAGATAACATTCCCACGACTTTTAGTGGATTTTGCATTCGTTTTCGTATAAAAAATCCTGATATATTATCCAGCTATTTACTAAGGGTTCTGAAGACTGATTCGATGAGAAAAGAGATGGCAGGGCGAGGGGCAAATATTCAAAATCTAAATCAGAAGATTTTGGCAACATTAAGAGTTCCAATACCTGCGTTAGTCTTACAAGAGGAATTTGAGGTTTTTGTTAAAAAAGTCGACAAATCAAAACTGATAATACAAAAAGCATTGAATGAAACACAGTTGCTTTTTGAAAGCTTGTTGCAGGAATATTTTAAATAGAATTATGTTATTGAGGGTGAAAAAATAAGATGACTGATAATGTTTCTTTAATTGCGTCTGTTGCGACATTAATTTTATTTGTTTTCTATTTTGTGGGACGTATAATTACAATTTTAAGTGTTAGACCTGTGTGGAAGGATAAAGTCATTTTGCGTAAAATGGATTATTCACAGTACGAAATAGTTGATGAAATAACGCAAAAGGAAGAAAATAATGGAATTATCTATGGAATATTACTTTCTCGTGAGGGCATACGAGATTTAAAGATATATTCAGTGGTTCCATCAAAACAAGGATTATTAACAGAACAAGGAGAATTGTTATATTCAAGAAAATTTTTAAATATTGATCAGGCAGTTGCATTTAAAGATGATACGGGAGATCTATTTCCGACTTTGTTAATAGAATATAATACAATTGACTATATGAAAGTAAAAATTGAATGGCGAGATAATTTAAAGAATGGGGTGTTCAGTGAATTGATACAACCGAGACACACTATTCGAAGTTTTTTTTACTATCTTTTAAGGTAACATTAATAGTAAGCAGTTTAATAAAAAAATTTGGGTGATTATATGGAAAATGAAAATACAATGGCATGGTGCGGAAGCAAGGCATTTGAATATGAAGGCTTAGGAAGTTTTGACAAATCAGACACAATATATCATTACACTTCGCCGCAAGGTTTACTGGGGATACTTGAAAATAAGCAGGTTGTATTTTGGTTTTCCCGGTATGACTGTATGAATGATTAGGTAATTGCGAAACTCCTTCGTAAACTTGAAGCAAAACAAGGAAAATTCGTACAGGGAAGGAGTTTTGGAATGAAAAGTGGATAACCGGATATTTTAGGCGCACTTTAATAAGCTATCTGCTTTA
>NZ_SPHM01000015.1:0-76708 GCF_005844125.1 Pseudoflavonifractor sp. BSD2780061688st1 E11 | reverse complement strand
CAGGGTAGCCAAGCCGGGAAGGGATAAACGCTGAAGGCATCTAAGCGTGAAGCCCCCCTCAAGATGAGATATCCCATGCGAAAGCAGTAAGACCCCTTGAAGACGACGAGGTAGATAGGGCAGAGGTGGAAGTGCAGTAATGCATGGAGCTGACTGTTACTAATAGGTCGAGGGCATAACCAAGGAATGGTGGATAGGAAAAAGCAGGATGACAGAAACGTGGACTTATATGTGGTTTTGAAGGTACATGAAGTATCTTGAATATTCCTCCTTAGCTCAGTCGGTAGAGCATGCGGCTGTTAACCGCAGTGTCGTTGGTTCAAGTCCAACAGGGGGAGTTTTCCTTTATAAGGAAAGAATGGCTCCGTGGTCAAGCGGTTAAGACATCGCCCTTTCACGGCGGTAACACGGGTTCGATTCCCGTCGGAGTCATTTAAGTTAATTGTAACTTAAGAATAAAACGCCAACGTGGCTCAATTGGCAGAGCAGCTGATTTGTAATCAGCAGGTTATCGGTTCGAGTCCGATCGTTGGCTTGTTCCTTTAAAGGGGACACTAAAATTGTGGACCTTTAGCTCAGCTGGTTAGAGCAATCGGCTCATAACCGATCGGTCCCGGGTTCGAGTCCCTGAAGGTCCACTTTAATAAAGGTAAACAATATGGCCCGGTGGCTCAGTTGGTTAGAGCGCCGCCCTGTCACGGCGGAGGTCGTGGGTTCGAGTCCCATCCGGGTCGCTTTTTAATTTAAATATTGTTATTTATTTGGGGTCTTAGCTCAGCTGGGAGAGCATCTGCCTTACAAGCAGAGGGTCATAGGTTCGAGCCCTATAGGCCCCATTCACACGTCTGTGTGAAATATGCCACAGTGGCGGAACTGGCAGACGCACAGGACTTAAAATCCTGCGGGACTTATCCTCCCGTACCGGTTCGATTCCGGTCTGTGGCAGGAGGTAAAAGTGAGAGAAACGTTGATTTTATAGCGTTTCTCTTATTTTTTTGCTTCAAAAGCTTGAACACTTCAGAGATGAGGGATTCTTAACACCTTCTTTATTGTATAATCTGAAAAATTAAATTATACTATAAGTATAGTGGATAAAGTGAGTGTTTAGGGGTATCGAAATGGACAAAAAACATAAATTTTTACTTTGTTACTTAATTATTCCTGTATGTTTTTTGATATTAATTATTGTAACTGGTTTGATAAGCGAACATTCTTTGATTGAAATTTATAACGACGGCTTAGGAATTACAGCGTTATATTACCTTTTTCTCAGTTTGTTTATTTACATCCGATGGAACCATTTTTGAATAATTTTTAATTTGTATGTGGAGGAATAGAATGATTCATCTAGAAAAAATAAATGGCGAAAATATCTGGGATATTTTAAAGTTAAATGTCTCAGATAGTCAGAAAAATTATGTTGCCAGCAATGATATTAGTATTATTGAAGCATATATCGCTATTACATCCAACGGATATGCTTTTCCATTTGGAATTTTTGAAGGTAATAATCCAGTCGGCTTTGTGATGATTGGTTATGACAAAGATGACTATTGGAAGGATGCACCTGCCATAGCAGACGGGAACTATAACCTCTGGAGATTGATGATAGATAAGAAATATCAAAATAGGGGATATGGGAAGCAGGCGGTAGAACTTGCTTTAAGATTTATCAGAACATTTCCCTGTGGTAAAGCTGATTTCTGTTGGCTGTCATATGAGTCCAAAAACGCGGTTGCCAAATCATTGTATGCTTCTTTTGGATTTATAGAGACCGGAGAAAAAGACGGAGAAGAACAGATTGCCGTATTAAAACTCTAAGACACCTTCCCATTTATCGTGGCGTTGAACACAGTGAAAAATCCAAAGTTGTGGAGTTCTAAATATGGAAAGGTAGTTGTGATGGATAAATATTTTAAAGCTGAGCAATTCCACAATAGATACATACAATTATATGAGCATTTTGTGGTAGTGACGCTTATAGACGGAACCACTCTTGAAGGTCTGTACAATGATGATTTTTATGAAGACGAGGCAATATTAATAAGTCTTATAAATAGTCCGAATGTAGCAATAGTTAAGATAGATGATATACAGAAAATGGAAGTATCTCCTTTGGACTGAACTTTATGGAGGTAGAGTTCATTATGAAAAAAATAAGTGAATTTTAGATAGTTGAAAAGAAATGCAAAGCAGGGAGAAAAATTCATGGAAGTATTTTTGAGTATATTAGTAGTATTGATTTTTTATCTTATACTGGTCACATTAATTTCATTGATACGGGCACTTTTTAGTATAAGAAAAGGGAAAAAATATGCTAAGGAAACCTTCCTGTTATTGACCGGAGTAATTACTGTTTTCTTTCTGAAAAGAGAGAGTAAATAGTCAACAGAAAAAATCCAGTTTATATAACGAGTATTTGAACGCTGCAGATATTCTTATTCGATTGTCATGGTAATCAGAATATTATCCAGATTTACTTCCTCTTCATCGTAAGGAGTATTCAGACTCAGATCGCGTGAATACGATATACCGCTGTCATTGGTGACAGGATAGAGGCGGTAGTATTGCTCTTCATCGGTATCTTCGATTTCAAATGTCTGAAAGCCGTTTAAAGTGCCCTGAAATCCATTAATTGCAAATTCATAACTGTTGATGTCTTCTGTATAGAAAGTTTCAATATCATTTTCTTCTGCGACATAATTATCTTCGACAATTGCGGTGATCCTGTTTTCACTGCCCTCCAACCGGATATCTGCATAGTGCCCCTTCTCAGGAGAACATAAGAATTCGGTGAGCTTCTCACAGGTGTGCTGCTCCGTATTGGTATGGTAGATATTGAAAACAACCTCCTCATAATCAATGTTGCTCAGATCATAGCCCAGATTTCCATGGTATTCAAGCTTCCTGGAAGAACATCCTGACGGGGAAAAAAGCAGTATTAAAACCAGAGCTGTTATAATCCCATGCTTTGTCCTTCTTTTCATAGATTTCCCTCCTGTTCTGTATTATAAAAGCGGAAAATCAATCATTGTTATTTAATTTTAGTATACTACAAAAAATTTTTTTGTATAGTATTAAGGAAAATCTTAGAAATGTTTTAAATTTTATCCATAAAAAGGTCATAATCATTTGCTATACTTCGTATTGTAAAAAGTAGTTCATAAATATGTAGATGGCAGAGTATTGATAAGGAGGTATTTTTTTGTTAGTTGGTTTTTTAAAAACAGGAAAAGATGGAAATGTCTGTATATTATCAGCTCTGAACGGTGAGGGAAGAAGCATTATCAAACCGGGACAGTATCTATATATTAATGTTGCAAGAGGCTGGATTCCGGTTGAGCTGAAATATTCAGACAGAGAAAAACAGTTCTATTTTGAACATCTGCCAAACCTTCCGGTAAATGGAAGGATGGCTTTGGTAAAATAAGAAAAATGAATAAGATTCTTGTATGAAATCAGCAAGTCATGATACAATAAAGTGTAAGACAATGCTGGTTTTGAAAGGATAGCCACAAAAGCTAAGAACAGACAGCCGGCTGAAACAACAGCCGGCTGTTGTGCTGATTGTCTTTGCAAAGAAGCGCAGTAAGAGTTCATGCACACACCCTCTGAAGGAGAAAATACAGATTTAATCAACATAGCAGGGGTCAGGCAGAAGAAAGGGCAGGGGAATTGTGGAAGAGAAAAAAAAGAAAAGAATCTTATCTCCGGATGATATAAAGGAAGAAGAGGCGAGACTTCTGGAAGATGTCGAAGATGAGGAGACACAGGAAACCGAGGCAGAAACAGTGGACTCTAAAATGTACGGAGACAGTGCAGGAGATTCGATCCGAATGTATCTGAATGAGATCAACAGGATCCCGCTATTGACTCCGGATGAAGAGCAGGAGCTTGCAAGACAGATTGCCGAGGGTGATCTTGAGGCGAAGAAAAAGATGGAAGAGGCAAATCTTCGCCTTGTGGTTTCGATTGCCAAAAAGTATGTGGGACACGGGCTTCAGCTGATGGATTTGATTCAGGAAGGAAATATCGGGCTGATGAGAGCGGTGGAGAAGTTTGATTATCAGAAAGGCTACCGTTTTTCAACGTATGCCTCCTGGTGGATCAAACAGTCCATGATTCGGGCGATTGCGGATCAGTCCAGAACGATTCGTGTGCCGGTACATATGTCTGAAAATATTACAAAAGTCAGGAGAGCTTCCAAGGAGCTTATGACGGAGCTTGGAAGAGAAGCCACACCAGCCGAGATAGCGGCAAAGCTCGGCGACAAGACGGAAGAAGAGGTACGAGATATTCTGGCATATGCCAGAACTCCGGTTTCATTGGAAACGCCGGTAGGAGAAGAAGAGGACAGCAGTCTTGAGAATTTTATCGAAGACAGCAATGCACAGCAGCCTGAGACTGCGGCAATTTCTACGATAGTAGGTGAAGAAATTGAAGAGCTGTTGAAGATTCTGCCGGAACGTGAGCAGGAGGTTATCCGTATGCGTTTTGGCATGAATGGTGAACGTGTCTATACATTGGAGGAAGTTGGACAGAAAATGCATCTGACAAGAGAGAGAATCCGTCAGATAGAAAGTAAAGCACTCAGAAGACTGAGGCAAAGAATGAGAGAGAAAGGACAAAATGAATATTTTGAATAAATATTTACTGTAACCAGGTGAGAAACAATGAAGAATGACTTGTTAACAATTGGCGGGCTGACAGTGCACGGTTATGGACTGATGATAGGAATTGGATTTATTGCGGCTTATCTGATGACAGAGTTCCGGGCCAGAAAATATCGAATGAATACGGATATCGTATTTACACTTTTTATAAGCTCGGTAGTTTTTGGGCTGCTTGGAGCAAAAGTACTATATTATCTGACAATTCTGGATCGGGTTATCAAAGATCCGGGTGTAATCTTAGATGAAATGGAAGGCTTTGTGGTCTACGGAGGAATTATTGGAGGAGTTCTGGCAGGATATGTAGTCTGCAGAATCAAAAAAGAAAAATTCTGGCAGTATTTTGATCTGATTGCGCCGGCAATCGCTCTGGCCCAGGGATTTGGAAGGATTGGATGTCTGCTTGCGGGGTGCTGTTATGGAAAAGAGACGGATTCACCGCTTTCCATTACATTCCACACATCCGATTTTGCACCAAATGATGTGGCGCTGATACCGACGCAGATTTATTCCAGTATTCTGGATTTCCTGAATTGTATTGTGCTTTGTCTGATTGCAAGGTATGCGAAGAAAGAAAGAACAGTTTCAGGATGTTACCTTATTTTCTACAGTACAGGACGCTTTATTCTGGAGTTTTTCCGGGGAGACCTGGAGAGAGGAAGCGTTGGAGTGCTTTCCACATCGCAGTTTATCTCTATTTTCATTTTTGTGATCGGTGCGGCGATACTGTTTACCGGAAAGAAAAAAGCATTAGTAATGAAATAGTAGTTTTTTGTTTCGGAACAGGCAGCAGTCAAAGGAGTAACAATTACAAACGGCAGTAAGGTAGAGCCGCTTGTATTGCTGAAACATTTTGGACCGAACTGTCCGGATGTTCCGCAGATGACAGAAGAATAAAGAACAGCCCAGAATACCGGAAATCTGTATTCTGGGCTTTCTTGATCTATGGTAACCGATGGGAAAGAACAGAGAAAGGAAGGAGACAGACGGATGAAATATTTGGTAGGAATCGATAATGGCGGGACATTTTCCAAGACAGCCTTGTTTGATGAGAAGGGAAAGCAGCTTGCGTCAGCAACTGTTCCGACACAGACACTGACGCCGAAACCGGGATATGCGCAACGGGATATGAATGAGCTTTGGAAAGTAAATGCGAAATCAATCAAAAGGGCGATAGAGGAAAGTGGAGTGGATCCGGAAAAGATCGCCGGAGTATCATTTTCCGGACACGGGAAAGGGCTGTATCTGGTCGGAGCAGACCGGACTTCCGGCTGGAATTCCGGTGGCAGCGGGCATGTTTGACGTCAATGCCTGCGGCATTGCATCCGGACTCTGCAGTGAAAAGGAGCTTTGCATGATTGCGGGAACATGGAGCATCAATGAATTTATCCGTAGGGAGCCGGTCACGAATGGCACGGTATCTTTGAATTCCATGTTTTGCATTCCTGGATATTTTCTGGTGGAAGAAAGCAGTCCGACATCCGCGGGAAATATGGAGTGGTTTATACAGAACCTGATGAATTATGAAAAGAGAGAGGCAGAAGAAAAACAGGGATCGGTTTACGATGTGACGAACGACTGGGTCGCTTCCATTGAACCGTGGGACTGCAATGTGATTTTTCTTCCGTTCCTGAATGGATCCAATGTTAATCCGCTGGCCAGGGGATCCTTCGTAGGACTGACAGCATATCATACGAAGAAACATATGCTTCGGGCTGTCTATGAGGGAATTGTCTTTTCGCACGCATTACATGTAAAGAAACTTTTGAAAAACAGGGAGTGCCCGAAAACGATCCGGCTTTCCGGAGGGGCGGCAAAATCGGATGTCTGGGTTCAGATGTTTGCCGATGTGCTTCAGATACCGATTGATGTGATCGAGGACAAAGAACTTGGAGCCCAGGGGGCAGGACCGTGAAGAAGTTTTCGGAGGAAAAATGTAAAGAAATAGAGGGAAAATTCAGTAAAAAAGATTAAAAAAATCTGAGTTTTGTGGTAGAATAAAAAGCATAACATAAGAGAGGAGAGCTTAGAAGATGGCAGATAAAAGTTTAAATTTCTTAGTATGTTGTGCAAATGGGGCAGGTTCTAGTTTGATGGCTCAGATGGCACTGGAAAAGGTATTAAAGAAACATGGAATTGAGCCGGGAAAAGTACATCATTGCCCGATTTCAGAAGGCAGAGAGACTGCTCCGCAGTATGATGTGGTGATCTGTGCTCAGCACTTTGCAGATATGTTTACGGAAGCAGAAAAGCAGGGAGCAAAACTCATTGCCCTGCAGAACGTAATATCTGCGTCTGAGATTGAGGCGAAACTGAAAGAAGCAGGAATTCTTGAATAAGGATATTTAGGAGAGGATGCCGGAAGGAAGAACATTATATTTATAAAAGGAGAGTAGCGGTATGGAGAAATATGCAGGAAAATCTATCTTTCGAAAGGTAGCCATCGGCAAAGTGTTTTTCTATGAGAAAAATACGGCAGTGGTAAAGAGGACGAAAATCGATGATCCAAAAGCGGAGCTGGAGCGTTTCGAACAGGCTAAAGAAACCGCAAAAGCGCAGCTTCAGGGCCTGTACGAAAAAGCGCTGCATGAGGTCGGTGATTCAGGCGCGGCAATTTTTGAAGTACACATGATGATGATCGATGATCTGGATTATAACGGATCCATCCAGAATATGATTGAATCACAAAGTGTTAATGCGGAATACGCAGTGGCAATGACAGGAGATAACTTCTCCACAATGTTTGCAGAGATGGATGACGATTATATGAAAGCCCGTGCGGCCGACGTAAAAGATATTTCCGAGCGTCTGGTTTCTGTATTATCCGGATATGACAATGATATGGGGAATCTGGAAGAGCCTGTGATTCTTGTGGCAGACGATCTTGCACCAAGTGAAACTGTTCAGATGGATAAGTCCAAACTTCTCGCATTTGTAACTGAGCATGGATCATCCAACTCCCATACGGCGATTCTGGCAAGAACAATGAATATTCCGGCAATTATCGGTATCCCGATAAAGAAAGAGTGGCATGGCCATATGGCAATTGTGGACGGATATGCGGGATGCGTTATCATTGATCCTGATGAAGAGGAAATTGCAAAAGCCAAAAAAGCGGTGGTTGAAGAAGAAGAAAAACAGAAACTTCTCAAGACATTAAAAGGACAGAAGACGATTACAAAAGATGGAAAAGAAATTCATCTGTATGCAAACATCGGAAGTGTAGCGGATACAGCATCTGTTCTGATGAACGACGCGGAAGGAATCGGTCTGTTCAGAAGTGAATTCCTCTATCTGGAATCCGACACATATCCGACAGAGACAGAGCAGTTTAATGCATACAAGACTGTTGCGGAAAACATGGCCGGAAAGAAAGTGATTATCCGGACACTGGATATCGGTGCTGACAAACAGGTGGATTATTTTGAACTGGATAAAGAGGAAAATCCGGCTCTCGGATACCGCGCAATCCGTATCTGTCTGACGAGAGAAGAAGTATTTAAAACACAGCTCAGAGCACTGTTGCGGGCGAGCGCATATGGAAATATTTCCATCATGTTCCCGATGATTATTTCTGTTGATGAAGTAAGGAAGATTAGACAGATTCTGGAAGAAGTAAAAGAAGAACTTCGAGAGTCCGGAATTCCATTCAAAGATGTTGAAATCGGTGTCATGATCGAGACACCTGCGGCTGTCATGATCAGTGAACAGCTTGCCCAGGAGGTTGATTTCTTCAGTATTGGAACAAACGACCTGACCCAGTATACACTGGCAATCGACCGTCAGAATCCAAAACTGGATGAGTTCTATGATGCACATCATCCGGCAGTGCTTCGCATGATTCAGATGACAATCGAGAATGGACACAAAGGAGGCGCGTGGGTCGGCATCTGCGGCGAGCTTGGAGCAGATCTGGAACTGACAGAGACATTCCTCAGAATGGGAGTGGACGAGCTTTCCGTTTCCCCGACATTTGTACTTCCGGTAAGAAACAGAGTAAGAGAGCTGGATCTTTCAGCAGAATAAAAAACGTATAAAAGGCAGCAGCCATCCGGAAATGGAAGGCTGCTGTCTTTATTTGCTCATATGGCGTTTCTCTTTCAGATAAATCAGGGCTGCTTTCATCTGCTCCTCGCTGAGGGAAAGTTTTCCTTTTACCGTACTGACAAGATGTTCCTCTTTCAATTTCTGGATGGTACGGTTAAGTGTTTTGACGGAGATACCGATCTCCTCATAGAGCTGCTGCCGTGTCTTTGGAATCATGCCGGAAGATTTATGTTCTTCAGCAAGATATTTGACAAGATAATCAAGGAGAAGATACTGTGGAGGATAAAAGAGTTTGCTGCCCCGGTTATAAGAGGAGCGGTACAGTTTGTAGGCGACTTTTCTGGAAACAAGACGGAGAAAATGAATGTCATTTTCGATCCAGTCTTCAAAATCTTTTCTGGAAAAATAAAGGACGGTACATTCGGTCAATGTTTCAATCGTCACGGAAGTGCGTTCTTTTTCAGCAAGGATGGTGACTTCCCCTACAAAATCGATGGGATCGTTCCGCTCGATCATGTAGACGTTGCCGTTTTCAAATTCGTTAATTACACGGTGGGAGCCTTCACAGACAATTCCGAAGTATTCCAGTGGTTCATCTTTCTGATGGATAATTGTTCCCGGCGGATAGGTATGTATCCAATAACGCTCGTTTAGTTTGTCAGGCATGTATTTCAGATAATCATTCAGTTCCGGTACACGGACACGCAGTTCTTCCAGCGTCATGTTTCTACCTCTTTCAACTTTTTTTTACAGTATACTACAAAAAAATCTCCAAAACATCCCATTTGTCCTTTTTTTAGAAAAAAAGTCTGTGCTAATATGTCCGGGTAGAAAAAAAGAGGAGGAATGAGAGAGATGAAAAAAGAAGCTTTTCAATATCCGTCACTAAAAGCGAGAATGAAAAACGAGTATCGTATCATTCTTGCGGCATTTGTATTTATTTTAATTGCTGATTCAATCGGGCAGATTGAAATCCCGCTTGGACCGGGAAAACTGATTTTATTTCCGATTTTTTATGCCCTGATTCTGGGAGTCCTGTCAGGACCGGAAGTTCTGAAGTTCTTCAGGAAAAAAGAGGTCAAGGCGGCATCTAAGCTTGTGATCGTGGCGATCTGCCCGTTTATTGCAAAGCTTGGAATTAATGCGGGAGCAAGTATTGAAGTGGTGCTTTCCGCTGGACCGGCCCTGCTCTTACAGGAGATCGGAAACCTGGGAACCATTTTCCTTGCCCTTCCGTTTGCATTGATGCTTGGCCTGAAAAGAGAAGCGATCGGAGCAACACATTCTATCAACAGGGAATCAAACCTCGCACTGATTACCGATATTTTCGGACCGGACTCACCGGAGGCGAGAGGAAGTCTTTCCATCTATGTGGTAGGAGGTATGGTAGGTACGATCTATTTTGGATTTCTCACTACCATGACAGCGGCAGCAGGAATTTTCCATCCATACGCCCTTGGAATGGCATCCGGAGTCGGAGCCGGAATTCTGATGGCAAGTGCGACGGCGAGTATCACGGCTATTTATCCGGATATGGCGGCAGAACTTTCTGCTCTTGCAAGTACAAGTGAGACACTGTCCGGCCTGACGGGAATCTATGTTGCTATTTTTATCGGAATCCCGCTCTGCCAGAAACTGTATACCTGGCTGGAGCCGAAATTTGCAAAACTCAGGCACGAGCCGAGTGAAGTGTTGACACGAAAAGCGGAAGAAAAATTGGAGGAAGCGTAGATGAGATATATCGAATGGATTGTCATGTTTGTAGTCGCAGGCCTTGGAATCGGCCTTGCAAATTTTGTGGGATTTGATGTGAACTTTATGGATTCGCTGCCGGGAATTCTGATTCTTCTTGGAATCTCTCTCGTGGCTGTTCTGGTAAGCAAAATTGTGCCGTTAAAGCTTCCGATTATTGCCTACTGCTCGATTATCGGACTTCTGGTTGCGTGTCCGATCTGCCCGGTGAGAGAGGGAGTCATTGAGGCGGTCAACAAAATCAATTTCACGGCACCGCTTACTATGGTTGGAGCTTTTGCAGGGATCTCGATCAGCGATCAGATCAAATCGTTTCTGAAACAGGGATGGAAAATGATTATTGTTGGAATCCTTGTTATGACGGGAACATTTTTTGGTTCTGCGCTGATTGCTCAGGTCGTTCTGTCACTTACGAATGCAATCTGACAGGAGGAGAAAAATTATGAAAAAGGAAAAGATCGATCTTCTTCTTACGAATGTGGATTTTCTGGATGAGAACTGGGAGATGGTCTATGGAAAGGAGATCGCCGTCAAGGACGGTGTGATCACAGATATCCGGGAGCAGGGAACGTCCGGGGAACACTATGAGTCAGAAGAAACAGTAGACTGCCGTGGAAAGGTGTTTCTGCCGGGGCTGATTGATGCACATATGCATACCGGACAGCAGCTTTTGAGAGGACGTGTACTGGATGAAATGCCGATGATCTGGAAACGGATCATGCTGCCGTTTGAAAGTACACTGAATGAGGAAAAGATGCGGCTGAGCGCATCGCTTGCCGCGCTGGATATGATTAGAAGTGGGACATGCGGATTTATCGACGCGGGAAGCTACTATATGGAAGCGGCAGCGGAGGTCTATGAGAAGAGCGGGCTTCGCGGAGCGCTGTCAATGTCGACGATGGATGAAGACGGACTTCCGGAATCGATTGCCATGACGGCGGAAGAAGCGGTTCAAAGAACGGATGACCTTTATGAGCGTTTTCATGGAAAGGGCAATCTGAAAGTTTTCTATTCTCTCCGTTCTCTCATTTCCTGTTCGGAAGAGCTGATTGAGATGGCGGCTGAGCGGGCAAAAGAAAAGAAGACAACGATTCAGGCACATATGAACGAATATCCGGGGGAAATCAATCCGTACCTTTCCAGGTATCAGAAACGGCCTTATGAATTCCTGGAAGAGAAAGGCGTGCTGGGACCGTGGTTCCTGGGGGCGCACAGTCTGCTTCTGTCGGAAGAGGAAAAGGAACTGATTCGGGAGAGAGGTGTCAGAATCTGTCACTGCCCGTTCAGTAATTGTGGGAAAGCGGTTCCGGATACTCCGTCACTTTTGAAAAGGGGTATCCCGGTAGGACTTGGAACCGACGGGGCGGCTCATGGAGGTCTGAGCATCTGGAATGAAATGAAAATCTTCCGGTCTGTGATGAATGTGACGCACGGGGCGCCTCTTGCAGAACCTGCAGTCATGCCTGCAAAGAAGATTCTGGATATAGCGGTAAAAGGAGGCGCAGCCTGCCTTGGAGAAGAACCGGCTACAATTGCTGTTGGAAAACGGGCGGATCTGATCGGAATTGATATGGATGCACCGCACCTCTGGATTCATGGGAAAATCTCCAATACACTGCTGGAAAGTGTTGGGGCAGGAGATGTGAAAGACATGATTGTTGGCGGAAGATTTCTGATGAGAAACCGTGAGATTCTTACTTTGGATGAAGAAAAAATACGAAGCGGGGCACTTGCTTTTGAAAAAGGAGAATCAAGATGGAGTATCTGATTATTGTCATTGCGAACATTCTGATCGGAGGCATGATCGGGCTGACAGGGATTGCGGGATTCCTGCTTCCGATGCTGTATTCCGGATTTCTGGGAATGTCGACCATGCAGGGACTTGCGCTTAGCTTTTTTGCCTTTCTGATTTCGGGAGTGCTGGGGGCGTACAATTATTACCGGGCGAAAAATCTGGATCTGAAACTGGCGGTCTGGATCAGTATTGGAAGCTTCATCGGCGCCATCGGGGGAGTAAGACTCAACCTTCTGATTGAAGAAGGGATGGTAAAGAAAATTCTGTATCTTGTGGTACTGCTCTCCGGACTTTCCATTCTGCTCAGGAAAGAGCCGGGGGAGGAGAAAGAAAAAGACCAGACAGAACAGAAGATTCCTCCTGTGTTCTGGCTGATCTTTGGAGCGGTGACCGGCCTGATCTGTGCCCTTTCCGGGGCAGGGGGACCGATCCTTGTCATGCCGCTTCTTGTTGTGTTGAAAGTTCCGGTCAGAACAGCGGTCGGCATTGCGCTGTTTGACTCGATTTTTATTGCGATTCCGTCCAGCATCGGCTATGCGATGGGATGCCGTATGCAGGATTTGATCCTGCTGCTTCCATTGAGCCTGATCAGCCACGGAATCGGTGTATGGGCCGGCAGCAGAAATTCCGAGCTGATCCGGCCGGACATACTGAAAAAAGGGGTGGCAGTCTTTTCTGTACTGCTTGCTATTTTTAAACTGATCACCGGTTAGCGGGATTCACCCCGGTAACGGTTCAGGCAGGCATGGATTTCCTGAAGTCTTGGAATGGCATAGCCGCCTGGAATATAAGAATTTCTGAAGAACCCGGAATAGCCGTTCTGTTTTAATTCCTGATAAAGCAGATCTGCGATTTCCGGGATTGTCTTTTTCCCGTCTGAATAGTGATCTTTTGCATATCCAAGGAGCAGGGCAAGGGAAGCAGTCTGCTCGGAATCTTTGATCTGTTCTACATACCGTAGATCGACTTCCTCTTTCCCGATGGAAAATACATCTTTGGAACGCTGACGGATTTTTCCATCCCGCCGGTCTGCCTGTTTTTTGGAAGGCCGGGCGAAGATCCGCTTTGCCGAAGGCATCCGGAACGGAGCCGGTGAGGACGGAGAGAGCGGATAATCTTTGCAGAGTGTTTTGACTTTTTCGGTAATATCTACCGGGTGATAACAGTCCATCTGGATAACTGTATCGGCAATGTGGAAGAAGGCGCCGGAACTTCCGGCCACAAGGATGGTGGAGATACCGGCCTTTTCATAAAGATCCCGAGCACGCTCCAGAAACGGTGTGATCGGTTCCTTTTCCCGGCTGATCACCTGCTGCATAAACGTATCCCGTACCATGAAGTTGGTGGCGGATGTATCTTCATCGATCAGGAAAAGACGGCTTTCGGCCTCAATGCTCTCCACAGTCCCGGCCGCCTGGGAAGTACTGCCGCTTGCGTCCAAAGTAGAGAACGAAGTAGTGTCCCGGCCGTTTGGCAGGTCGTTGATAAACAGGGAAATATCTACGTTTTTGATGATCCGCCCGTCTTCGGAACGGAGTTTTACCGCACTTTCATCAGTGATGACATATTCCCGGCCATCCCCCGCGATATGCGGGTAGACTCCGGTTTCAAGCGCCTTTAAAAGCGTGGACTTTCCGTGATAGCCACCGCCCACAATGAGCGTGATCCCGCGTGGAATCCCCATGCCGGAGAGACTTCCCCTGTGAGGAAGATGTAAGGTAACCCGAAGGGATTCCGGGGAAGAAAAGGCAACCCCGTCTTTCATCGGAAGATCGGAAACGCCGCTCTGGCGCGGCAGAATGGATCCGTCTGCCACAAAAGCGGCAAGACCAAGACGCTTGATTTCTTTTCGGATAAACGTCTGATCTTCCGCAAGCTCAAAGGTTTCGGTCAGTTTCTTCTTATCGCAGGTCCGGTAAAGACATCCACGTTCTACACAGGACGGGAGAAAATCAAACAGGATCTTCTCAAGTTCGGTGGCATTGATGGTACGGCCGTTTGCCGGAAAGCCGATGTGGAAACGTAAAATCAGTGTACTGTCTTTGGAAGAGCAGATTTCACATGCGGTCCGGGCAAGAATTTCCTGTCCGCAGCTGCTCACGGAGAGAAGTCCGCTCTTTCCGGAGCCCTTTGCCTGGAAACTGAACTTCCGGATCTGGGAAGCAAACCGTCTCAGGAGATGGTCTTCAAAGGCGGTTTTAGTTTCCGGTGTCTGGTACAGATCCTTTGGAAACCGATGGACGGCAAAAGGAATCCGGATGGTCACATGGGAAGGGGAAGCGAACGGATCCCCCTGCACATGATCGATGCTGAGGGTGTACTCGCCAAAGTCGTAGACTCCCTTCAAGGATTTATAGGCCGGATAACTTTTCCGGTGTATGGATAAAAGCTGTTTTTTTAAATCAGATGCATGGTTCATAAATTCAAACTCCTTTCCGTTTGATTATAGCAAAAAAAAGGGGAATGTGGCATAATAAATACAGGGTGCCTTTTGGAAAAGAAATGGAAGAGGCACCGCCATGGAGACAAAACAGGACAAAAGACGAGAAAGGAGTCTGTGGAATGTTGATCAGAAAGCATGTATATTTTTACGGTAGGGTACAGGGAGTTGGATTTCGCTGGCGGGCAATGCAGGCAGCAAAGGATCTGCATCTGACCGGCTGGGTGAGGAACATGTACAACGGCAATGTGGAAATGGAAGTGCAGGGAAACGGAGTCATGATTGAGCGTCTGTTTCAGGAACTGAATTCCGACAGATTTATCCGGATAGAAAAGACAGAGATTCTCCAGATCCCGACCGTGGAGGGAGAAAGTGAATTCTCTGTACGGGGATAAGATATGAGAAAGCGTTATACGACCAGCCGGTTGATTTTTCGTATGGCCGATCCTGCATTTGCCCGGATGACTGCGGAATTTTTTTCGGAGAACCGGGAGCTTTTCGAAAAGTGCGAGGAAAGACGGACGGAGGAATTTTTTCTTCCGGAGTTTCAGGAGATCTGGCTGGATATTCAAAGAGAAAAAGCAAAAAAAGGAGAATGGTATTCCTTTTACCTTTTTGAAAAGGGGAAACCCCACAAGGTGGTCGGGACATTGAGCCTCAGCCAGATCCAGTACGGAAGTCTCTGTTCAGGTGTAATCGGCTATCGAATTGACCGGTTACGTCAGGGAGAAGGATTTGGAACCGAGGCTGTCCGGGAAGGGACAAGGATCGGGTTTGAGGAGCTTCATCTTCACAGGATGGAGGCTGATGTGATGCCGGAAAACATTGCTTCCCTGCGGGTACTGGAAAAATGCGGCTATGAAAAAGAAGGGTATTTCCGGGAATATTTAAAGATTAACGGGGAGTGGGAAGACCATATTCACATGGCTGCCATACGTACGGAAGAAAGAACAAAAAAACAGGAAATTGCTGTTGTAAATCAAAGTAAGATTGCTATAATATAGAAGTAAATGTCAGACGAAATAAGAGAGGAAAAACATATGGGGAAACAAGGAATTGTAAAAGAAGGGCTGCTGATAACATTTGCGATGCTGATTGTTTCGGCAGGTGTATACTTTTTTATGGTGCCGAGCAAGATCGTTGTGGGAAGTGTATCCGGTCTGGCGATGGTACTCGCTGAGCTTCTGCATATGCAGATGTCTACAATTACCTTTATTTTGAACGTGGTACTGCTGATTGCAGGATTTATCTTTATCGGAAAAGAATTTGGAGCAAAGACGATTTATACCTCGCTTCTTCTTCCGGTATTTTTATGGGTATTTGAGCAGATTGTTCCGGTGACGGAATCCCTTACAGGCAACAGCGTATATGATCTGGTAGCATATATTCTGATTATCGCACTTGGACAGGCAATTTTGTTCAATGCAAATGCCTCATCAGGCGGACTGGATGTCGTTGCCAAGATTATCAGCAAGTACACACATGCGGAGATTGGAAAGGCGGTGACGGTCAGCGGGCTGGTTACTGCATTTACATCCATTTTTGTGTATGATGTGGGAACACTGATTGTCAGCATACTGGGTACTTATGCCAACGGAATCGCGGTGGATTACTTTATTGATGGATTCAATAAGAGGAAGAAGATCTGTATTCTCTCTGATGAATATGAGGAAATACAAAGATACATCATGCAGGAATTGAAGCGCGGCGTAACCATTTATAAAGCGCGCGGCGGCTATGACGGGCAGGAGAAGACAGAACTTGTCACGATTATGACGCCAAATGAATATAAGCAGCTGTTAAATTATCTACACAAGTCGGAATTTCAGGCATTTATGACAGTATATAATGTCAGCCAGGTAATCGGCAAATGGAATATCAATGGAGATAAAAAGAAAAAGCAGAATAAAGAGAAAGGAAGAGTGAAACATGCATTGTACTAGAAAAGTAACAGATGGAATTCATTGGGTAGGAGCAAATGACAGAAGGATCGCCAAGTTTGAAAATATGTTCCCGGTTCCAAGAGGAGTTTCCTATAATTCTTATGTGATTCTGGATGAGAAAACAGCACTGATGGATACGGCAGACAGCTCAGTTGCAGAGAGATTTATGGAAAATGTGGAAGCGGTTCTGGATGGACGGACACTCGATTATCTTGTTGTTCAGCACATGGAACCGGATCACTGTGCAAATATTGCGGCAATCATTGAGAAATATCCGGAAGTTACTGTTGTCGGAAATGCAAAAACCATGCAGATGATCGGACAGTTTTACTCCGGAACAAAGGCAGAAAACACCCTCCTCGTAAAAGAAGGAGACAAGCTGTCTTTAGGAGAGCATGAGCTGAATTTTGTGACTGCACCGATGGTACACTGGCCGGAAGTTATGGTTACATACGAATCAAAGGAGAAAATTCTGTTCTCTGCAGATGCGTTTGGAACATTCGGTGCATTAAATGGAACACTCTTTGATGATGAGATCTTCTTTGACGCCGTCTGGATGGAGGATGCAAGGAGATATTATACAAATATTGTCGGTAAATACGGCCCGCAGGTACAGGCACTCCTGAAAAAGGCAGCCGGACTTGATATCGCCATGATCTGTCCGCTTCACGGACCAGTATGGAGAAATGATCTGGAACTTCTCTTAGAGAAATACGACCAGTGGAGCAGATATGAAGCAGAAGAAGACGGCGTCCTCATTGTTTACGGATCCATGTATGGAAATACAGAAAACGCGGCAGAAGTTCTGGCAGCAGAGATTGCGGAGCAGGGAATGAAAAACATCAAGATGTACGATGCTTCCGTGACGGACTGCTCTTATCTGATCGCAGAAGCATTCCGGTACAACCGAATCGTTGTGGCAGCCCCGACTTACAATGCAGGTCTGTTCGCGCCGATAGAGCATTTTCTCAATGACATGAAAGCACTCAATGTACAGAATAAGAAAATTGCCCTTCTGGAAAACGGCACCTGGGCTCCAATGGCAGGCAAACACATGAGAGCTATCGTTGAGTCTATGAAAAACATGGAAATCGTAGAGCCTGTAATCAGCATCAAATCCGCACTTCAGCCGGCGCAGATGGAGGATGTCAGAACGTTTGTAGGAGAACTTCTGAAATAGAAACAGAAGCGAAGATAAAACATAGATAAAAATAAGACTGAAATGTAAAAAAAGTGTTGACAAATACGAAAACATCGTGTAGAATTATTTTTGTTGCTGAGGACAACAGATAACCAAAGCAACAAAGACAATTCTACATTGTGTGGGTTTAGCTCAGCTGGATAGAGCGTTTGGCTACGGACCAAAAGGTCGGGGGTTCGAATCCTCTAACCCACGTATAAAAGAGTTCTGATTAATCAGAACTCTTTTTTTCATTGTAAAACATTGGGGACGTGTTCCGATGCACAGGTACACGACGTAAATGAGCAAAAAATGCTCGAAACCCGCGTAAAATAAGGCAAAAACGGGATTGTCAAATTTTTTTCATCGGGGACAGGTTCCGAAACGCCGGAACACGTCCCCAAAATATTATTTTTTGCACATTCGGATCATCTGCCAGCTGTGTTTTGGGAAGAGGGCGGTGAGTTTTCCGGAATCGAGTGCTGCGTTTTGGCCGGAGACTGGTGTAACTTCCAGAGGGTGATCTTCTGTGTTGACTGCTTTTAAATTTTCGTGTGTGAGAATCTTGTGGTCAACGATCCGGTATTCAGTAAACTGGCGCAGATCACAGGAAATTTCGAGATCTTCTTCCAGGCTTTTGTTCACTGCAAAGAGTGTAAGTTCGTCGTTTTCCTGATTCCATATGAGTACAGAATCCAGGTAAGAAGCATCGCCATATGTTCTGCTTTCATATACAGGGGCTTCCACAATGGTATTCATGACTGTACCACGGCCGTATCGGCTTGTGTAGAAAAATGGATAGAAAATGGTTTGTCTCCATGCACCGGTATCAGATGTCATGATTGGGGAGATGACATTAACCAACTGGGCCAGACAGGCAATTTTTACACGATCTGCGTGGCGGAGTAAAGTAATAAGCATGCTTCCAACGAGCAATGCGTCTTCAAAATTGTAAATATCCTCCAGCTGATGCGGGGCTTTGCTCCATTTTGGAAGTTTTGCGTCGGCGTCATTGGAGTGGTACCAGACATTCCACTCGTCAAAGGAAAGATTGATCTGTTTATTCGTTCGCTTTTTGGCTTTGACGCAGTCGCAAATTGAGATTACAGATGAAATAAATTGATCCATGCCTACGCTGCTGGCGAGGAAATCTGCAGCGTCTCCATTTGCGTTCCCATAATATTGATGCAGGGACAGATAATCTACCTGATCATAGCACAGATCCAGCACGGTTTCTTCCCAGGAGCCAAAGGTCGGCATTTCAAGATTGGAACTTCCGCAGGCAACGGTTTCAATAGAAGGATCCAGCATTTTCATCATTCGTCCGGTTTCTTCGGCGGTACGTCCATATTCCACAGCTGTCTTGTGACCGATCTGCCATGGCCCGTCCATTTCATTTCCCAGACACCAGAGTTTGATCCGATGAGGTTTTTCATACCCATGCTTTTTCCGCAGATCGCTGAAGTATGTACCGCCTTCAAAATTACAATATTCCAGAAGATTTTTGGCATCTTCAGGACCTCTTGTTCCCAGATTGACTGCCATCATAACTTCCGTATCCGCTTTCTGTGCCCAGGTCACGAATTCATTTAGTCCAAACGCATTTGTCTCGATGACCTGCCATGCCGGATCCGGCCGGGCTGGACGCAGATCCTTCGGACCTACACCGTCTTCCCAGTGATAACCGGATACAAAATTTCCGCCAGGATACCGCACGACAGGAACCTGAAGTTCACGAACCAGTTCCAACACATCGGTACGCATTCCGTCTGTATCTGCAAAAGGACTCCCGGGCTGATAGATTCCCTCATATACAGCACGTCCAAGATGCTCAATAAAAGATCCAAAGATCCGTTTGTCGACGTCCCCAATAAGAAAATGCCTGTCCACAATAATTTCTGCTTTTTTCATTTAAAATCCTCCTTGCTCTTTTCGCGTGATACAATCGTCATGCTTACTTTACTTTTAATGATACTTTTTATGAATGGCTTAAAAATTAAAACTATAGAATATTCTAAAGACAGTATATCATAGAAACACATAGATCAGTACAGATTTCAATTCACAGGTACACGACGTAAATGGACAAAAAACGCCGGAACCCCGCTAAAAATAAGGCGGAAAAGGAATTGTCAGATTTTTTTCATCGGGGACGGGTTCCGAAACACCGGAACACGTCCCCGATGATATATAATTATTCATACTTTTTAAAAATGTGATTGTATATGAGTGAGGTGAGCAGGGCGGACAGGGAAAATCCGCAGAACATTCCGATCAGTGTGAACAGTCCCAGTATTTGAGGAAAGTGAAGAAGCAGGTAAAGTATCGTGCCGTAATACAGGAACAGCAGCAGTGTCCAGGGTAAGTGGGCGATGCTGAGAAGGAGAGCATTCTGTAATGCTTTTGTTGTCGGGCTGTTAAAGTAGGATACAACCGGGAATAAATAGAGGAAAATGGCGCATAGAATCAGGGTGATCAGTATCAGGAGGATGCGCAATATGGAAAAATCGGAGCCTTGTGCATTTAATATCCGGTAGTCGTATCCAAGGAAGCAGATCATAATAAGGCAGAAGATCCAAAGGATTGTGCTCTGCCTGAAATTGGAGCGGAAAGCCTCAAAAAAGCCTTTGATGATGTATGGTTCTTTTTTTCTCACTATTTTCAGCGTGACTGTATAAAGGGAACTGATGGATGTTCCGATTGTAAAAACCGGTATACAGCTGATGATAAAAACAATATTCAGCACAACAAGATCAAAGAGTTTTCCGAGCGTCTGCATTACGATATTATCCATATTAAACAGTCGATTCATAGATTTACCTCTCTTTCCGATATAAACTGCCCGGGGACATCAGTCGCCCCGGGTATATAAATGGGTTTTACGGTAGGTGCTGGGTGAAACCCCGGTCATTTTCTTGAATACAATAGAAAAGTACTGTGAGGTATCGAACCCGGTAACAGCTGCGATATTCTGTATTGATTCGGATGTTGATGACAGAAGCTGTTTGGCGTTCTTTATTCGTTCCTGGGAAACATACTCGGACAGGCTGATTCCTGTGAGCTGCTTGAACAGTCGCGAAATGTAGGTCTCATTATAATTTACAACCCGCGAGATTGTGGCAAGATTGATGGTTTCGCTCAGGTGCTGACCGATGTAAAGTTTGATTTTTTGAATCAGCAGATTGTTTTTATCGGTTTTTTTGGAATCCTGTATCTCGAACAGGTGATGTGACAGCGAGCCAATGTAATGAAATGCTTCTTTCCATGAGGAAAAGTCATAAATGTAGTACAGTTGGTAAAGCGCAATTTTAGAAGCAAGGTGTTCCTGAAGCTGATACAGGTCAATGTAGTTTAAAAGCAGCAGGGCGATGGACATATAAATTTTGATCGCCCGAATATCATGCATGCTCCGGATGGTCGTGCATTCTTCTTCGAGTTTCTTCAAAACAGCGGCATAGTCTGTTTCGCTTCCCTGATATAAGGAAAATGTCAGTTCCTGAAGAAGACGATCGATTTCGGTCCGTTCAATATAGTCCCCGGAATGCAGGAATAATGAGGAAGGCTCATCATCCAGAATGTTGACCGAGGAATAGATCAAAGGAGCCTTGGTGATAAAAGAGTCCGCATACTGCTGCAACGTGTAAAAGTTTTTGTATATGTTTTCCCAGTCTGAGGCGGCAGGATAAAGCACAACTGTCACATGGCGGTGCAGGGTATCCGTACAATAATCACTGAAATCATTTGCCAGAGACTCCAGCAGGTCGAATTCGGAAGCAAGGGACGGGTCAAAAGAGGGCTGAAACAGCCACAGCAAGGTACCCTGTTCCAGATCCAACATGGAATAGTGGAATTTATTGACGCACAGCCGGTCCATGAGCTGCAGATATTCCAGCGTTGTCCTGGAATGAATCCGGTATTTTTCCTGAAATGTACGATGATGGATCTGGGTGTACATCAGGAAAACGGGCGAGTTCAGATCAAGTGGAAATTCTGAGAAACTGATCTGAAGAGACTGGATAATTTTATCAATACTTCCACCTGAAAAAATCTCTTTTAAAATGGTTTGCTGCAGCAGATGGGAGAGAAGCATGGACTTCTGACTTGCTGTAGACAACAGATGAAGTTTGGCGGCTTCCGACTGAATTTCCCGGATTGCAGAAAATACTTCATCCAAAATGACCTCATCACTTTCCGTTTTCAGGAGATAGCGGGAGTGGTCAAGCTTGTCAGCAGCATAAATGTGTTCAAAATTATCAAATGCCGTAAGAAAAATGAAACGGCAGTCGGGATAATATCCGGCGATGCCGGAGGCGGTATCAATGCCGGATAATCCGGGCATGTGAATATCCAGCAGCGCCAGATCAATTTTCATGGTCTTTGCAAGATCCATCGCTTCGATTCCCGAGTAACATTTATAAACTTCAAGATCCTCGCCCGCATGTTCTAAAATCAGTGCGGCGAGATAATTTACAATATAGTGTTCATCATCAACGATCAGCAGTTTCATTTGTAAGATCCCCCTTTATTTTTTTGTCCAGTGTAATGGAAACTTTCAGCCCGCCGAGTGAAGAACGCGACACGTGAAGAGAATCATGGGTATTGGAGAAAATGATCAGCCGGCGCTGAATGTTCAGGATACCGGACATTTCAAGATCAGAACCGGGTTCTCTGACTTTCATCAGATTTTGTGTAAGCTGCCGGAGCTTCTGGTCCGTAAGCTCTTCACCGTTGTCCTCAATATCAATTCTCAGCAGATCTCCGGATGGATAAAAGCAGACCTGGCAGATTCCGTCTTTGATTTTATTTGCAAGCCCATAATTAAACGCGTTTTCCAGAATCGGCTGTAATATCAGTTTCGGAACAACGATGGACTCAAAGCCGTCAGGGAGCTGTTCAAAGTCAATCCGTATACGTCCGGTAAAACGGAGTCCCTGTATATATGCATAATTTTTTGCGTGTTCGTATTCTTCAGCGAGTGTCACATGATCCATACTGTTTCTGGTAAGATAACGGAAATAAAGACCGAGCGCATTCGCAATATTCTGTGCATCTTCGATATTCTCTGTCTGGATCATCCGTTGAAGCATAAAAAAACTATTATAGAGAAAGTGCGGATTTATCTGAGCCTGGAGCTGTTTCAGTTCTGCTTTTTGCAGAAGAAGTTTCTGGGTATAGTCTTTCTCAATGAGTTGATTTAGTTTTTTAGTCATTTCATTGAAAGCATGATACAGATAGGCAAAGTCCGGACTGTTCATATTGTCAATCTGCACTTTGAAATTTCCTTTCTCGACTTCGCGGAACGCATTGATCAGCTGGACAAGCGGTCTGTGGACAAGGCGGTAGATTTCCACGAAGAAGACGATGCATGCGATTGAGATCAACAACAGGAAAACAAGGTGCAGCAAAGGGGTAATACTTGTAGCATTTAAAATGTCCGCCGTTGGAATCAGCCGGATATATTGAAATGAGATATCCGGCATTTCGTAAACAAATGCATAGTAATCTATACCGTCAAGCGTGATGACTTCACAGGGAAAAGTGCTGTCCGATTCAGTCGATCTTTCCTGCATGTCCTGCAATTCCTCTTCCATATCTTTGCCCATATCAGTTAAAGAAAATTGTGTCCCGATCGTAAAAAGGTAATATTCATTTTCATAGGAACTGTTATTTTCCATATAAGACTGCAGATCGCTTACGGAAAGTACGAAAATGAGTCCGTAGGAGGCGTTTGAAAATGGCATCAGGCAGCAGGCAAGTTCTTCCTGCCCGGTGAGCGGATTTTGATAATAGTGAAAGGCACCTGTTTCCTGAGAAATCTTTTTCAGAGTTTCGCATTCTTCTTCTGTGATAGAGGTAAAACTTCCAAGCTGATATCCGTCGGAGTTGTACATGACTCCTAGATTTTCAAAAAAGATATGGGCGGACTGACAGAATGGAAGCGACAATGCAATTGCGGAAAGTTCTTCTCTCAGCAGATTGATCTGAGTTGACCTTCCGTAAGTGGACAGACCGGAAAAACCGTTTGAAAATGTCTGGAGGTTGGACTGCCGGACGAGAGTAAAACCGGATCCGTAAATGGTATAAAGAGAATTATTCAGGTGCGAAATATAGGTTGTGTTATTGGAATCTATGGAAGAAAGCACCTGTTGTCTCAGAATCTGATTGCTGTATCGGAGTGTAAAGAACCATACAATGATCAATGGAAAAACTAGACATAAAAACAGAATCACAATTTTTTTCAGTAATGTATTTTTTCGTTTCATTTGGTCTTCTCCTTTGATGCTTTCTTATTAAAGATAGTATATCATGAAAAGGAAGCGATTCAATTTGGAAAAGTTATAAAATATTGTGATCTGTATAAAAATCCGGTTGTTTTATTTTTAACTGTCAATAAATTATAAAAAAGAAAAGAAATTATATGGTTATTTTCCGGGTAACTCTGGATAATAGAAGAAACCTTATGAAATCTCATAAAGAAATGGAGGAGAGAAAATGAGAAAAAGAAAAAAAGTGCTTGCGGCCCTGTTGGCCGGATGTATGATGGCAGGTCTGCTTTCCGGCTGTATGGAGCAGGGAACCGGCGGTGGATCATCCAATTCGAGCAAGGAGGCAGTGGAGATCCCGGAAGGCCTGTGGGATCCGTATGAAGAAACCGTAACGATCAGTACTGTTGTCCCGGAGAATGCGGGAATTTTGTTTAAGGACGGCGACGACTATGATAACAACCCTTGGTATCGTGCGTATAAAGACCGCTTTAACATTGAGGTTGTAAATGACTGGGTAAGCAATGACTATGATACAAAATTGAATCTGACCATTGCGGATAAGAGTATTCCGGACGTTTTCTGTGTTGATTCACAGCAGCTACGCCAGCTGCAGGAAGCGGACATGATCTATGATCTGACGGATCTTTTTGATGAATATGCATCGGACCTTCTGAAAGGTTATATGGAACAGGAAAGCGATACGTTTGAAACCGGATATCTGGATGGGAAACTGTATGGAATTCCACAGTTGTCCTATGGAATTATCGATCAGCCGAACCAGATCTGGATCAGAAAAGACTGGAAAGAGAATCTGAATCTGGAAGACCCTCAGACGATGGATGATGTCATTGCCATTGCACAGGCGTTCCAGGAAAACTACGGTGGATATGGAATGACAGAGAATCAGGATCTGGAATGCTTTAAGATGCTGGCGGTAGCATGGGGAGCCCACCCGGATATTTGGGTAGAGACAGCTGACGGATCTCTTGGATATGGATCAGTACAGCCGGAAATGAAAGAAGCGCTGGAAGCATATGCACAGTGGTATGCTGATGGAATTATCGATCCGGAATTTACGACAAAAGATCTGGAAAAAATGCTGGAAGGCGAGAACAGCGAACAGGTAGGTGTCAGCCCGTACTATCAGTACTGGGGATATGATCCGGGCCCGAGTATCGTACAGAATCTTGGAGCAGATGCAATCTTTGAGCCATATAAGATTCCGTCAGCAAACGGAGAAGATGTTCTCTCAAATATTACATTTGCAAACTATGGATATATCGTAATCAGCAAGGAATGCAAGAATCCGGAAGCAGTGCTGAAGCTTCTCAACTTCTATGCGCATGTCATGGACGAAGGCGAAGAAGAAGATATGGATTTCATTAACGAACTATTTGGAAATAATAACAATGTTATTCCATATGCGCTGCGTGTTATTAATCCGAACACGGACTACAATCAGTTTGTTAAGGTTACCGATACACTTGCGGTGAGTCTGGATGAAGATCCGGCAACACTTGGAAAAGACGGAGTAAAATATGCTAATAGTGTAGACTTTATCAAAGAAGGAGCGGCTACAGGAGTAGGAGATTATCTGCAGCAGGGCGGACCTAAATCAGCATATCGCATATCCAAGGAGATTATCGATAATGAAGAATACATTCGTGACGCAATGTGGGGACCTCAGACGGAAACACTTCTGAGTGCAGGAAGCACATTGGATGATATCCTGATTGAAGGATTTACCAAAATTATCGTAGGAGAAGAAAGTATTGATTATTTTGATACGCTGGTAGCCGACTGGGAGAATGCAGGCGGTGCAAAGGCGACAGAAGAAATCAATGAAACATATGGAAATAACTAAGAAGGTGGGCGTATGAAAAAATTAAAAAAACAGTGGCAGTATCATATCATGCTGCTTCCGGGCGTGATTTTGATCTTCATATTTGCATATATTCCACTTTACGGGGTGATTATTGCATTCGAAGATTACAATCCGGCGCTTGGTTTTTCATCCCCATGGACCGGCTTGAAAAACTTTGAATATATTTTTAGTCAGCCGGCTTTTCTGAGAACGATCTGGAACACATTTTTTATTGCGGTGGCCAAGCTGATCGGAGGAATTGTCGTACCGGTTATCTTTGCACTATTGCTCAATGAGCTGGTATCCAACAGGTTGAAAAGAGTTTTTCAGACACTGATCTACATTCCGAACTTTCTGTCCTGGGTTATTATGGCAGGGGTTTTGATGGATATTCTTTCCAACAGCGGAGCAATCAATCAGCTGCTTGGTTTTTTCGGGATTGATCCGGTTAATTTTCTCGGAAGCGCGTCCATCTTTCCGTGGACGATGATTGTAACGGATATCTGGAAAGGGTTCGGCTTTGGTACAGTCGTATATCTGGCCGCATTGACAAGTATTGATCCGGGATTGTATGAATCAGCGATTCTTGATGGAGCGACAAGATGGCAGCAGATCCGGTATATTACACTTCCGCTTTTGATGCCGACCATTATTCTGATGCTGGTACTTGCTCTTGGAAACGTACTGAATGCGGGATTTGACCAGATTTATAATCTATACTCCCCGATCGTATACCAGACCGGAGATATTATTGATACCTATGTATACCGCCTTGGTATTGAGCAGGCACAGTACTCGGTCGGAGCCGCTATCGGCCTGTTTAAATCTGCCGTTTCTGCAGTACTGGTACTGACATCCTACATTCTTGCTGACAAGTGTGCAGGATATAAGATTTTCTAGGAGGGATGAGATGCAGTATAAGACAAAAGGAAATAAAATTTTTAACTTTGTAAATATTTTTATTCTGACGATTGTATCGCTGACCTGTATCCTTCCGTTTATCAATCTGCTGGCAATTTCCTTTAGTGACAGTGCGGCGGTTTCTGCGGGAGCGGTAGGATTTGTTCCGGTGAACTTCACTTTGAGCGCATATGAGTATGCGCTCAAAGGAGGAAAGTTTTTAAGAGCTCTTTTAATCTCGTTTGAGAGAGTATTTCTGGGAGTGGGGATTAATCTGATCCTCATGATTCTTACGGCATACCCCCTGTCGAAGACAAAAAAACAGGTCACAGGAAGAAGCGTCTATATGGTTTATTTTGTCATTACCATGCTTGTTTCAGGAGGAATGATTCCAACTTATCTGGTTGTAACAGGGCTTGGACTGAAAGATACAATCTGGGCGCTTGTGCTTCCGGGGGCGGTACCGGTTTATAACATGATTATCCTGATGAATTTTATGAGAGGAATCCCGGAAGAGATTGAAGAGGCAGCTGCTATTGACGGGGCAAGTCCGTTCCAGATTCTGGTGAAAGTTCTGCTTCCGGTCTTGAAGCCGGCACTTGCAACCGTGGGGCTGTTTTGTATTGTAACGCACTGGAATGACTGGTTCAGCGGAATGATTTATATGAACAATCCGAACAACTATCCTTTGCAGACCTATCTGCAGACTCTGCTGCAGAGTTTCGAACAGTTGCTTCGATCTGCCCAGGGTTCGGATATTCAGGCGTTGCTGATTCAGATGGATGCCAGAACCGGAAGAGCAGCACAGCTGTTCTTGGGAGCAATCCCGGTTATGATTATCTATCCGTTTCTTCAGAAATACTTCACAAAAGGTTTGGTCCTTGGAAGTGTAAAAGGTTAAAAGACAGAATCGGCATGCGAGGTGAAAGATGAGGCAGATTTATGTAAAAGAGTTCGGGATCATGCCCGGAGATGAGAAAGAAACAACCCTGAAACTGAGAAAGATGCTGCAGGAAATACAGAAAGAAGAAAAGCTGGAAATCCGTTTTGAAAAGGGAATCTACCATTTTTATCCGGATTATGCAGGAGAAAAACTGCTGTACATATCGAACCACGATGAAGACACCATAAAAAAGGTGGCATTTGATTTGAGCGGGATGAAACAGGTCAAAATCAGCGGTACGGATACGCAGTTTCTGTTCCACACGGATATTCTGCCGTTCCATATTGACAGATGCAGGGAGATCTGTATTGAAGGGATCACAATTGACTATGCACGGATCGGATATTCAGAAGGTAAAATTGTGAAAGTGACGGACAAAAAGATGCTTCTTGAGATCAATCGGGAGGAGTATCCATACCGGATCATTCACGGGAACATTTTTTTTGAAGAGGAAAATGGACTTGCTGAACTGTATTGCGGATGTCTGGAAATGGATGCCCGGAGATGTGCTCCGGTATACAGGGGAAGGGATATCAGTTTCAACAAGCCATACCCGTCTTCCTATGGGGCGACCTTCCGGGAAGAAGGGGAGAATCTGGTGGAAATCAGTCTTACAGGGGGGCAGAAGTTTCCCGAAACATCAAAGTCGGGGAATATTCTGATCCTGCGGCATCACTGGAGGACGCATCCGTGCTTTTATCTTACAGACAGCGCAGATGTAACATTAAGACATATTACGATTTATCACTGTACCGGGATGGCAGTCATATCACAGTTTACAAACAATATTACAATCGAACAGGTGGATATACGAAGACACCCGGTAAAGAAGAGAATGTTTACGGCGACAGCGGATGGATTTCATTTTGTGTATGCCGGTGGAAAAATTCAGATCAAAGACTGCCTGGTGGAAAATCAGCTGGATGACCCGGTTAATATTCACGGAATCTACGGAAGAATTCATAAGGTGCTTAACAAAAAAGAAGTCATTGTGGAACTCGTGGAAGGTATGCAAAAAGGAGTAAAACTGGGACAGCCGGGAGAACTCTTCGGGATCATTGACAACCGGACGATGCTGGAAAAAGAAAGAGCAGAAGTCTGTGAAGTTACGATGCTGAATAAAGATTTTCAGTATATCGCCTTTCGAGATGAGATGGAATCTCTGACACAGGGGTTTGTAGTAGAGAATAAATCCTATGCGCCGGATGTATTGATTGAGGGTTGTACATTTCGAAACAACCGGGCGAGGGGGCTTCTACTAACAACCGCGGGGCAGGTGATTGTGCGGAAGAACCGGTTTGAAACACCGGGAGCGGCTATTTTGATCGAAGGAGACTCTAATTATTGGTTTGAGTCAGGAGCGACGAAGTATATTCTTCTAGAGGAGAATGAGTTTATCAACTGTGCGTATGTTCCCCAATGGGGAAGTGCACCGATTCAGGTATCCCCAAGTGCCGGGATCTGGGAAGAAGGACAGAGATACCATCAGTATCTGGAAGTAAGGAAGAATCTCTTTCGATGCTTTGACAACCGCCTGGTTTACGCGGTTAATCTGGAAACACTGATTTTTCAGGATAACAAAATAGAAAAAACAGATCAGTTTCCGCCGATTGCGGGCAAGGCATTTAAGCTGGACGGAGTACTAAAGTTTCGGACAGATTATTATGGATAAAGGAGAACATCATGGGTGAAAAAATCAGAATCGGACTGATCGGATTGGGATGCAGAGGAGCAATGCTTCTGGAGGATGTCTTTCTCAATCATGAGGATGCAGTGATCAGTGCAGTGTGCGATGTATATGAAGACCGATGTGAAAAAGCGGCAAAACTGATCGTGGAGAAGACAGGAAAGGAGCCGTATCAGACTACGGATTACAGGAAGATATATGAATGTTCCGATATTGACGCGGTTATTTTGTGCAGCTCCTGGGAATCACATATCCGTCTGGCCATCGAGGCGATGGAAGCAGGAAAACCGGTCGGTTGTGAAGTAGGAGGCGCCTACTCGATTCAGGAATGCTGGAGACTGGTTGAAACGTATGAGAAAACGGGAACGCCGATTATGTTGCTGGAAAACTGCTGCTATGGGCGGGACGAGATGATGGCATACCATATGGTAAAAAAGGGCGTGTTTGGAAAAATTGTCCACTGTGCCGGAGGATATATGCATGATTTGAGAAAAGAAGTCGCTTACGGGAAAGAAGAACGGCATTACAGACTGAGAAATTATCTTCACCGTAATACAGAAAATTATCCGACCCACGAACTGGGACCGATTGCACGGATTCTTGGAATTAACCATGGAAACCGTATGGTGTCACTGACATCCATGGCGTCGAAAGCGGAAGGACTGGAAGAGTATATCAAAAAAGAAAAGCCGGATGATCAGGAACTTCGTGCAGTCAGATTTCAACAGGGAGATATCGTCACGACACTGATTAAATGTGCAAATGGTGAAACGATTACACTGAAACTGGACACGACTCTTCCAAGGTATTATTCCAGAGGATTTTTTGTGCAGGGAACAAAAGGACTGTTCAATGAGGAGAATGGATCGATTTTTCTGGATGGAGAACATGAGAAGTATGATTTCTCCTGGAAGGATCAATGGGGAAACATCGAAACTTACAGAGAAACATATGAACACCCTGTGTGGAGACGCTATCTGGAAGAAGGAGTAAAGCGTGGACACGGAGGAATGGACTGGCTTGTCTTCTGTGATTTTGTAGAAGCCATCAGAGACCATAAACCGATGCCGATTGATGTATATGATATGGCATCATGGATGAGCATTTCGACATTGGCGGAACAGTCTATTACACTTGGAAGCCAGCCGGTAGCAGTACCGGATTTTACAAACGGCGCATGGATGACGCGATAAATACATGAAATACTGAAGGGCACAGTTGAAAAGCTGTGCCTGTTTTTTTACAATAAAAGAAATGAAAAACGGGAGGAAACAATGGAACAGAAAAAAGAGATGTATGAAATAAGACTTGTAAGTTCTCTGGAGAAAGTTTTTCCGGAGGAAAGGCCGGTTTATCGTCCGGAGTGTATGAAGTTGACTTGCCTGAAGGGGGAAACGATTTCTTTTCAGGCTGCCTGTACGAGTACAGACTCGGAGCGGTGCCGGGTAACAGTGCAGGTAGAATCAGAGATTAAGGATCTGATCCGTGTCAGGCAGGTGGAAAATGTTCCGGTATGTAAGGCGTGTGGAAAAAGGACAGATGATAACTACCTGAAAACAAAAGCGGGCTTATATCCGGATCTGTTAAGAGAACTGGAAAATAATGAGACATATATCTACCCTCAGCAATGGAGGAGTTTCTGGATTGATATTGAAACGAGAGAAGATGTTTTGGCCGGAGTATATCCTGTTACGATTATCTTAACGAAAGGACAGGAAAAACTGACGGAAGCAAAGACAACGGTTACTATATACAATGCGGTACTTCCAAAGCAGAAGATCCTGCACACAGAATGGTTTTATGCGGACTGTCTTGCGGATTACTATCATGTACCGGTCTTTTCGGAAGAACACTGGAAGATTATGGAAAACTATATCCGGGAGTATGTAAAACGCGGCGGCAATATGATTCTTACACCGCTTTTTACACCGGCGCTTGATACGGCTGTCGGGCATGAGCGGACGACAACACAGCTCCTCGATATTGAAGTGAAATCAGGAGAGTATCACTTTGGGTTTGAAAAACTGAAACGCTGGGTCGATCTTTGCAGAAGCTGCGGCATTCAGTATTTTGAAATGAGCCATCTTTTCTCCCAGTGGGGAGCCGCATATGCGCCAAAAGTGGTTGCACTCAAAGATGGAAAAGAGGAGAAAATCTTTGGATGGCATACACCGGCATCAGGAAAGTATACAGACTTTCTGCATGTGCTGCTTCCGCAGCTTACGGGAAAGCTGAAAGAATGGGGGATCGCTGAGGTAACCTGGTTTCATCTGTCCGACGAACCACGAGAGGAAGATCTGGATAGTTACCGTGCGGCGAGAGAATCTATTGAAGACCTGCTGGACGGATTTCATACGATGGACGCACTTTCGGACTATAAATTTTATGAACACGGACTCGTTGAGCAGCCGGTTCCGGCAAATGATGCGATTCAAGAATTCCTGAACCACGGAGTAGAAAATCTGTGGACTTATTATTGTGTGTCGCAGTCTTATGAGGTGAGTAACCGATTTATGGCAATGCCGTCTCTCCGTAACCGGATTTACGGGTTGCAGCTTTATAAATACCGGATTGCCGGAATTCTGCACTGGGGTTATAATTTTTATAACAGTCAGTATTCTTTGGAAAAACTGAATCCGTATCAGGTGACAGACGCAGGGGGATGTTTTGCGGCGGGAGATCCGTTCCTTGTTTATCCAGGAGCAGACGGGTATCCGGAGGAATCCATTCGCATGATGGTGCTGGAAGAGGCGCTTCAGGATCTGCGCGCATGTGAACTTCTTGAATCTCTGGCAGGACGTGAAACTGTCATGGAATGCATAGAGGAGAATCTGGCAGAGCCTCTGACATTTACATGTTTCCCGAAAACAGACTATTATCTGATTGCTCTGAGGAACCGGATTAACCGCGAAATCGCAAAACGGATTTAGTCCATAACTATAGATAAAGATGATAAACTGATAGACAAACCTTATTTTACACTCCGAAGTGTACCGACGTATAATAGACGTACTATGAAGTTTGTTTGGGAGGAGGCAGCGGAGCGTTTATGGAGAAAAAGCAGATTTTCTGTGGGATTTGTTCGACCGGGTGTCCGATGGATGTTTATGTGGAGGATGGAAAGGTTGTTTCCGTTGAGGGCCGTGTGGAGAATGGAAAGAGCCGGGGACTTTGTTCTAAGGGAGCGGCGTCAAAGCAGTACCTTTATAATGAGGAGCGGATCCTGTATCCGATGAAGCGCGTCGGGGAGAGGGGAAGCGGAGAGTTTGAGCGGATTTCCTGGGAAGAAGCGTATGATCTGATTGTGGAGAATCTGAACCGGGTGAAGGAGCAGTACGGGGCAAAATCTGTGGTATTTTATGCGGGTTACCCAAAGTGGTACAGGCCTGCGCTTCTGCGCTTCGCAAATGCGTTTGAAAGTCCGAATTTCTGTACGGAATCAAGTACCTGCTTTCAGGCTTCGGATCTGGCGTGGAAGTCGGTTTACGGAAACGGGATCTGTTTTCCGGATCTGGCCCATACGAAGACGCTTTTGCTTTGGACGAGCAATCTGTTCCATTCTAATACACCGATGGGAAAGATGTACCGGAGTTTAAAGGAGCGGGGTGTGAAGATCATTGCGGTGGATCCGCGTAATACAGTGACTGTGAAGGAGGCGGATATTCATCTGAAGATCACGCCGGGGACGGATGGAGCGCTTGCCCTTGCGATGGCCCATGTGATTATTGAGGAGAATCTTTACGACAAAGAGTTCGTGGAAAAGTATGTACATGGGTTTGAGGAATATAAGAATTATGTCCGGAAGTTTACGCCGGAAAAGGCGCAGGAGATTACCGGGGCGGACGCGGATCTGATCCGGGAGGCGGCAAGGATGTATGCTTGCAACAGGCCATCGTCTATCCGCTTTTCGGTTTCTACGATTGTCCATCATATCAATGGTTTTCAGAATTACCGTGCAGTATTCTGCCTGATTGCACTTACTGGTAATTATGATGTTGAGGGAGGCAACCGTTCCAGGCCGGGGCCTGCATCACCGTGCAACGAGTTTGGAAAAGTCATTCGTTATAACAAAGAAGAGGCCATCGGGGAGAAGGATTTTCCGGTGTGGTTCGATCTGCCTTGTCAGGAGGCCCAGTGCACAAGACTTGCGGACTATATCCTGGAGGAGGATCCGTATCCTTTGAAGGCAGTCTTTGCCATGGGACTGAATCACCGGATGTGGCCGCAGCCGGAGCATCTGCAGAAAGCACTTGGAACGCTGGATTTCTATGTCAACACAGAGCTGTTCTGGTCGGATTCTTCTAAAATGGCAGACCTGGTGCTGCCTGCCTGCACCACATTTGAGCGTGAGGAGGTCAAGTCGCTTCGGGGAGGAATGTTTGCGCTGAATCAGCGGGCAGTGGAGCCTGTCGGAGAGGCGAAAAATGATATTGAAATCATTATGGAACTGGCACGGAGAATGCAGTTGAAAGATAAAGTGCTGACCGGCGGATACGAATCCTACATGAATTATATTCTGGAACCGTCGGGGCTGACACTGGAGGATCTCCGAAGTCATCCGGACGGCATGAGAGGCAAAGTGATCTTTCCGCCGGGAGTACGTACTTATGAGGATGAGCCGTTTCATACACCGTCCGGAAAGGTGGAGTTTTCCTCACTCGTACTTGAAAAATATAAGGAAAGCAGAGGATATGATCCGCTGCCTGTCTACAAGGATTTTCGGGAACAGGATCAGGTGGACCGGAAGGAGTATCCGCTGATTTTAAATACCGGATCCAGAAAACCGCAGTTTTTCCATGCGAGAATGTACCGGCTTCCGTGGCTTTCTGGTCTGGAAACGAACCCGATGGTGGAGATTCATCCGGATGACGGAAAGACTTACGGAATCGCAGACGGAGATCCGGTGAAAGTGACGTCTCCGGCCGGGGAAATGCAGGGGACAGCCGTGTATTCCATCACTGGAAATCCTGGCGTGGTCTACATTTATCACGGAAATAAAAAAGGGGAAGCAAATAATCTGATTGACCGGAACTATCTGGATCCCTATACGGGTTTTCCGGGATATAAAAGCTATTTCTGTAAAATAGAAAAGCAGGCGGAGGTGACAGGAAATGCCGTATCGACTGAAATTTAATACCGCAGGATGCGTTGGATGTTATGCGTGCCATACGGCATGTCTGGATGCGCATCACGGTGCAGAAGAAATTCATGCAAGAAGTTTTCGGACGATCCGGAAGGTGACAGATGAGGAAAAGGGATTTTCCTATGAGATCTGTCCGGGCTGCACCCATTGTGGCGCATGTGCAGAGGTGTGTCCGTCCGGTGCGCTTTACCGGGATCAGGAATACGGATTGATTCTGGTTGACAAGGAGATGTGTATCGGCTGCGGAGCATGTGAAAAGGTCTGTCCGGATCATGTGATTTTTCTGGATGAAAATAAAAAAGCAGCGAAATGTGACGGCTGCATTGAGCGGCTGAAAGAAGGAAGGGAGCCGGCGTGTGTGTCCGTCTGCTGTCTGGATGTGATTACACTGGAGAGAGAATAGATGAGCAAGCAGAGACCCGATCTGGCCGGATACATTCTGGCGGGAGGAAGAGGAAAAAGGATGGGCGGACGGCAGAAACTCTATCTGCGGCATCAGGGGAAGTATCTGGCTCTATGGGCAATGGAGACGCTCCGCTCTCTGGAGAATTTTTATATTTCGGTAGCTGAGATTCCAAATGAGACCGTGGGGAGTGCCAAATGGATTACAGATCTCTATGAGGAAGCAGGACCGCTTGGAGGGATCTTGAGCGGTCTTTTGCTGTGCCCTCAGGAAGCCCTGTTTGTTATGCCGTGCGATACCTTTGGACTTGATGAAGAGATGGCGGAAATGATGCTCCGGGAATATGAGAGGAGTGGACGTCCGGTATTTTACCGGACAGAAAAAGGGCCGGAACCGTTCCCGGGTATCTATACAAAAGCAATGATTCCCGTTATGGAACGGCAGCGCACAGCGGGAAATTACAGAATGAAGAGCCTGTTTGAGACAGAAGAAGCGAAGGAATATACGTTTCTCGACGTGACAAAGCAGCTGAAAAAGCTCGTCAATCTGAATACGGAGCAGGAATATCGAAGACTTCAAAGGAGGAACGATGGACGGGAAAACAGTGACAATAAATGAAGCGCAGGAACTGATAAAAAAGGTGGCTGCAGGGGAAGGAAAAACAGAGGAAGTCAGCCTGATGGAGGCGGGAGGGAGAATTCTTGCTGAAGAGATCAGGGCCTGGCAGGACAATCCTCCGTTTCCAAGATCTCCCTATGATGGGTATGCCCTCCGTGCGGAAGATATCCGGGATGCCGGAAAAGAGACGCCGGTCTGCCTGCGGGTTGTGGAAAAACTGTGGGCGGGAGAATATCCGAAGCGGGAAATCAGGCCGGGGGAAGCAGCGCGGATCATGACGGGGGCACCTGTTCCAAATGGGGCGGATACTGTCGTCAAGCAGGAAGAGACTGACGGCCAGGAACAGGAAGTACGAATAAAGAAGAGCCAGAATGCATACGACAACTACTGCCCGGCAGGAGAGGACTTCCGGGAGGGAGACCTTCTGCTTGAAAAAGGGATCAGGCTCGATGCCATCCGAATCGGAATCGCGTCTGCAGCGGGGTATCATACCGTCCGGGTAAGTAAGAAAGTGAAAATTGCGGTACTGACCACCGGGAATGAACTGTGTCTTCCGGGAAGAACGCTTCGTCCCGGACAGATTTACGACTCCAGTTTGTTCATGATTGCAGAGCGGATTCGGGAGCTTGGAGGAGAAGTTGTGCTGGCAGAAGAAATACCGGATGAGGAGGAAACTATTCGGACAAGCCTGAGAAAAGCGGCCGGCTGCGCCGATCTGGTTGTGACGACGGGCGGAGTCTCTGTGGGAGAAAAAGATCTGGTAAAAGATGTTCTGCAGCAGGAAGGAGCAAAGTTTCTTTTTGAACATGTTCTCGCAAAACCGGGTTCTCCTACAGCATGTTCTGTCTTACAGGGGACTTTGGTCGTAAGCCTTTCGGGGAATCCATTTGCAGCGGCCGTGCACATGGAGCTTCTTGTAAAATATGCGGCAGCATGTCTTGCCGGGTGCGAGGAACTGCTTCCAAAAGAAGAGCCGGGAATCTTGATGACAGCCTTTCATAAGACATGCAAAACAGACCGCTACATCAGAGGAAGAGAAGAGTCCGGCAGAATTACCATTCCTCAGGATAAAGAAAAATCAGGGATTTTAAGTTCCATGAATGGCTGCAACTGTCTGGTAAAAATCGAGAAAGGCAGAGAGCGGATTGAAAAGGGAGAACAGGTATGGTATATCAGAATATAGCAGGGCATCCGGTGCTCTTTGGAATAGCCGGGGAGAAAAATTCCGGGAAGACAACGCTGATGGAATCACTCATCCGGATTCTCACCGGAAGAGGCTTTCAGGTTGCGGCCATAAAGCATGACGGCCATGACTTTGAGGCGGACCGGGAAGGAACGGACAGCTGGAGGCACTATCAGGCAGGTGCCTATGCATCCGCAGTTTTTTCTTCCGGAAAATATCAGCTTGTGAAAAATCAAAGAGGTACGAAACTGGAAGAACTGACCGCATTTTTTCCTGAGGCGGATGTGATTTTGATTGAGGGAATGAAGGACGCGGATCATGAGAAATACTGGTGCTGTGATCCGAAGGAACTGCCGGATGCAGAAAAACTTGCGGACCGGATTGAAGAGAAGATACGAAAAGAGAGGAGTCAGATGATGGAGCTGGAAACATTGATGGAGAAGATTCAGCTTCCGGAGGAGGGAAGGAACTGTGCGGGATCCTTTCCGATGACGGAGACAGTTTATCAGAAATGGAAGAATTTATTTTACGAGGATACAAAGACATTTTTTGAGGAAGCAGATAAAAGGACGGACAAAGAACAGTTCTATCTCTGTCTGTACCTGCGTCTGGCATGCGATCTGTACCCGGCATTTATGGAGAAAGGGATTTCCGACCGCGTTTATTTTGATACCTTTTATGATCTTACGATCTGGTACAGGCGGTGCATGAAAACGAAGGGAATTCCGGGTATTGTGGAAGAACGCTGGCTGTCGCTCCCATTGCAGATGAAAATTTTCCGGCTTGGAAGACTTCAGTTTGAGCCGGATCCGGAGAATAAGGTTCTGCATGTGCACATTCCGGAGGGAGAGCCGCTTCTGGATGAGGAATGCGGAAAATCATTTGCGGAGGCAGACCGCTTTTTCGGACCGGAGTATACGATGTATGACTGTGAATCGTGGCTGCTCTCGCCGAAGCTTCAGAAACTCTTAAAACAGCAGAGCAACATTCTGAAATTCCAGAACCGGTTTGAGGTGGAAAAGATCATCTATCCTTTCCGCCAGGCGGAGGAAAGGGTATTTGGCGAAATCCGGGAAGATAAAGAAAACTATCCGGAACAGACAAGCCTGCAGAGAGCTGTGAAACAGCTTGTGATGACAGGGGAGGACGTCGGAATCGGCTATGGTGTGATAGAAATAAACTATAAAAGACCCCGCATATTTGTAATTTCAATTTGCCACCCCTTCCAGGGAAACAGTATAGTAATAGAAGAACATTATAACCATGGAGGAAAAGTGATGACAAAGCAAGAGACAGTTTATGAGATGAGGCTTGTAAGCTCTCTGGAAAAAGTGTTCCCGGATGAGAGACCGGTTTACCGGCCGGAGTGCATGAAAATGACGGGACTGAAAGGGGAGACCGTGTCCTTTCAGGCCGCCTGCACCTGCACCGGATTTATAAAAAACCGTGTGAAAGTGAGGATTGACTCTGAGCTGAAAGATCAGATTCATGTGCGTAAGGTGGAAACGGTTCCGGTGGGAAGGACCTGCGGACCGATCGTGGACGATAATTATCTGAGAACGGATTCCGGCGTATACCCGGATCTTCTGAGGGAACTGAAGGACGATGAGGCGGATATCTATCCGCAGAAATGGAGAAGCATCTGGATCGACATCGAGATCACAGAAGAAGTGAAAGCAGGAACGTATCCGATTACGGTAAGTCTGGAAAAGGATGGGGAGACACTTGTAAGCGCACAGACTGAGGTAACTATCTATGATGCCGTGCTTCCAAAACAGAAGATCATGCATACGGAATGGTTTTACCTGGACTGTCTGGCAGACTATTACCATGTGCCGGTATTCTCAGAAGAACACTGGGAGATTATTGAAAATTACCTTCACGAGTATGTGAAACGGGGGTGCAATATGATTCTTACCCCGCTCTTTACACCGGCTCTGGATACGGCAGTCGGAGCTGAGCGTACGACAACCCAGCTTCTGGATGTCAAGGTGGAAAACGGGGAATATGTCTTTGGATTTGACCGGGTGAAACAGTGGGTTGACCTCTGTCAGTCCTGCGGGATCGAGTATTTTGAGATGTGCCACCTGTTCTCCCAGTGGGGAGCAAAATATGCGCCAAAAGTTGTGGCAATGGTGGACCAGGAGGAGAAGCAGATTTTCGGATGGCATACGCCGGCAGTCGGAGAGTATACGAAATTCCTCCATGCACTGCTCCCTCAGCTGACACAGAAACTGAAAGAGTGGGGAATCGATCAGGTGACGTATTTCCACTTGTCCGATGAACCAAGAGAGGAGCATCTGGACAGTTACCGTGCGGCAAAAGAGTCCATTGACGGCCTTCTGGACGGATTCCACACGTTTGATGCACTTTCCAGCTATGAATTTTACAAACACGGTCTTGTAGACAAGCCGATTCCGGGAAATAATGAGATCGAAGAATTCCTGGAGCACGGACTGACCGACATGTGGACCTACTACTGTGTAGGACAGTTCTATGAAGTGAGCAACCGGTTTATGTCCATGCCGTCCCTCAGAAACCGGATTTATGGCCTGCAGCTTTATAAATACAAGATCATCGGAATTCTTCACTGGGGATACAACTTCTACAACAGCCAGTTCTCACTTGAGAAGATCAATCCGTATCAGGTGACGGATGCAGGCGGAGCATTCCCGTCCGGGGATGCGTTCCTTGTATATCCGGGAGAGGACCGGCATCCGGAAGAATCCATCCGTATGATGGTGCACGAAGAGGCACTTCAGGACCTGCGGGCATGTGAACTGCTGGAATCACTGGCAGGACGTGATTTTGTCATGGAGTGTATCGAAGAAGATCTGGCGGAGCCTTTGACATTCAAACGCTTCCCGAAATCGGATCATTACATGATCGCTCTTAGAAACCGGATCAACAGGGAAATCGCCAAAAGGGTACAGCAATAACTTAATTATATGAAAAAGCTATGCCGCTCTATTTTGAGCGGCATAAATTATCGTTTTAGGGAAGATGTAAGCGGGAATGGAGAATCCATGTATATTTTTCTTTGACGGAAAGATACTAATATAAATATGTATGAAATAAAAAATCGAAATATTAAATGCAAAAATGAAAGTTGAACACCGGGAAAGGTCATGATATACTGTATATATCAATGAATGCAGGGGTGGTGAATGCAGTGGAGAAACAGTTTATCAGAATTGAGAATATTACGATAGAAAACTTTAAAAATGTGAAGAAGGGAACGATTAGCTTAAAAAACAGAAGAAAGAATTATCGTGCAAGTATTCTTGGCTTATATGGACAAAATGGGTCAGGAAAAACGGCACTCATTGATGCAGTACAGTTATTGTGTTTTGCATTATGCAGTCAGCCAATTCCAGAAAAATATGCAGAATATATTAATGTAGAGGAGCGGACTTCTACATTAAAATTCCAGTTTATATTGCAGCAGGAGGACTATTGCTGTAATCTTTGGTATCAGTTTTCTATGGAAAAAGTTATAGACGAATCTCCTTATCATGATAACAAATTGGAAAATTCTAAAACGAAGTATAAAGTCAAGATTTTTGATGAAGTATTGAGTTATGGGTACACATCAAATGAGAAAAAAATTCGGAAAGGTCCGTTGATTGATACAAGCGCAGATGGAATTTTTCTCCCAAAATCAAAGTATCAGGAACTACTGGGAAACAGCACGGAAGACGTGACAGAGATGCTCGTGACAAAAAGGCTGGTTCAAGAGCAGTCCAGAACATTTATTTTTTCCAGAGAAATGATGAGGCGCTTCCGGGAAAACTGTCAGGTAAAGTTGTATTTGGATATTTTGGAAGGATTGCATCGATTTGGAAACAGAGAACTGTTTATAATTGATACGGAGCACGAGGGGCTAATCAATATGAATGCGCTTCCGCTGGCTTTTAAATATAAAGATGATACTTCAGAATCCTTTGGAAGTCTTTTGCTTCCATTGAATATCCCAGCATCAATTCCGGAAAAGGCAATGGAAATTGTTAGAAAAATTATTGCGAATATGAATATTGTGCTGCAGGAATTAGTTCCGGGGCTGACGATTGATATAATTGATTTGGGACCGGTTGTGGAAAAAGATGGAAGCCTGGGAAGAATGATTCAATTAATGTCTTTAAAAAACAACAAGGCGATTCCGTTTCGGTATGAATCAGAAGGAATAAAAAAAATCGTTTCGATTTTACAGTTGTTGATTGTAGTTTATAATAACCCATCAATTACTGTAGCAGTAGATGAACTGGATACAGGGATTTTTGAATATCTTCTCGGAGAACTGCTGCACATTATTTCTGAGAAAGGGAAGGGACAACTTATCTTTACTTCACACAATCTCAGACCATTGGAGACACTGGACAAAGGGTTTGTTGCGTTTACAACAACAAATCCGGAAAATCGGTATATTCGGTTTACAAATGTAAAAGGAACAAATAATTTACAGGACTTTTATTATCGAGATATTGTTCTTGGGGAACAAAATGAACAAGTATACTGTCCAACAAATAACTACGAGATTGCGTTAGCATTTCGAGAGGCGGGTGAGACATTTGTCCCATAGAAAAATTGTGCTTGTTATTGTGGAGGGACCCTCGGATGAGACGGCGCTTGGCGTGGCATTGAGTTAACTTTTCGACAGAGATAAAGTTTACATTCATATTATGCATGGGGATATTACATCCAGAAAGGGAGTTCAATCATCTAATATTATTTCTAAACTCGGAAATGAAATACGAAAGTATGCAAATTCCCAACATTATAAAGCAAAAGATTTTAAACAAATTATCCATATTGTAGATGCAGATGCCGTGTTTATACCAGATGAAAAAATTATTGAAGATGAATCGGCTAAAGAGATATTATATCAATCGGATGGAATTCATACACAAAAGCCTGATGAAATTATAGAGCGGAATCTTCAAAAAAAGGAGAACTTATACCGGTTAAGAAAAACGGGGCAGATATGGAATATCCAAATGGGCTTATATTGAAGAGGGGATGAATTCGATTGAACGTCATACAAATTTATGTATCGGTATTGAAGAAGAAGTAAAGAACTAACCCAAAAGAGGGTGCAGAGGAGTCGCCGCAAAGATGCGGGGACTCCTCTGCCTACTGTAGGAAAAGATATTATCCCGGGGAACCAGCGCTGCCTATCGTAAAGAAAAGAGCAACTCGTCGTAAGTTGGATATGGCAGGTAACTCCCCGGAATGATGGCTTCAGCCTGATCCACGGAGGCACGGAGGGTATCCATGTCTTTCAGAATTGAATCATGATAATAGCGTGCGGTCTCAAGTGGTTCCTCCATCTGTTCTGCCTTTTTTGTGTCCTCGGTGAGAGCGGCCAGAGCAAGTACGATCTGTTCGGAAGATTCGGTCAGCGTCTGGACGATTTTTTCTTCGTAGGACGCGGACAGGGACGGAAGGAGTTTCCGTTTGTCAAGCGCTTCCTTTGTCACATCGGATACATAGGCAAAAAGTGCCGGTGTGAAGTCTTTTTTCACCATGTCCTGCATGGTCAGAGACTCGATATGGATCGTCTTGGAGTAGTTTTCCAGAATGATTTCGTACCGGGAGTAGATTTCTTCCTTTGTGAAAATCCGATGTTTTGTAAAGAGGTCGATATTCTTTTCGGCGATAAACTGCGGCAGAGCATCCGGCAGGGATTTCAGGTTGAAAAGTCCGCGCTTTTTCGCTTCTTCCACCCATTCATCGGTGTATCCGTTTCCGTTAAAGAGAATACGCTTATGCTGCGTAATCATGGATTTTAAAAGTTCCTGAATCTGTTCTTCCATCTGTTCTTCCGGGACGTCTTTGAGCACTTCGTAGATCCGGTTCAGAGATTCTGCGACAGCGGTATTTAAGATGACGTTTGGCTCTGCGACGGACAGGGCACTTCCCGGCATACGGAACTCAAATTTGTTTCCCGTAAAGGCAAACGGTGAGGTACGGTTCCGGTCAGTTGTGTCTTTGGCAAAATGCGGCAGCACTTTTGCACCGATCTCCATAAGAATCTGCTTCTGCTTGAGAAAGTCGGTTCCTTCTTCGATGGATTTCAGTACGGAGGTCAGTTCATCGCCGAGGAAGATGGAGACGATGGCCGGAGGCGCTTCGTTGGCTCCAAGCCGGTGGTCATTTCCTGCACTTGCAACGGAGACACGCATCAGATCTGCGTAATCGTCCACAGCCGCGATAACTGCCATCAAAAAGACAAGGAACTGTGTATTTTCCGCCGGAGTTTTCCCGGGATCGAGAAGGTTCTCGCCGGAATCCGTGACGAGGGACCAGTTGTTATGCTTTCCGCTTCCGTTGACACCTTCAAATGGTTTTTCATGGAGAAGGCAGGCAAGATGATGGGAGTCAGCGATTTTTTTCATCATTTCCATGGTCAGCTGGTTGTGGTCGACCGCCACGTTTGCTGTATCGAATACCGGTGCAAGTTCGTGCTGTGCCGGTGCGACTTCGTTGTGCTTCGTCTTGACCGGAACACCGAGTTTCCAGAGCTCTTCGTCCAGATCATGCATATAGGCAGCCACCTTCGGTTTTAAGACACCGAAGTAGTGATCTTCCATTTCCTGTCCTTTCGGGGCCGGAGCGCCGATCAGCGTCCGTCCGCAGAAAAGCAGGTCCTTCCGTTTTTTATAAAGATCCTTGTCTACCAGAAAGTATTCCTGCTCGGACCCGATGGTCGTATCGACTTTTTTCACTTTTGTATTTCCAAGAAGATGAAGAACTTTCAATGCCTCCTTGTTCAGAGCTTCCATGGAGCGAAGCAGAGGAGTTTTCTTATCCAGGGCTTCACCATTGTAGGAACAAAAGGCAGTCGGAATATAGAGAGAGCCGTCCTTGATAAAAGCAGGGGAAGTCGGGTCCCAGGCGGTATATCCTCTTGCCTCGAAGGTGGCACGCAGGCCGCCGGAAGGGAAGCTGGATGCATCCGGTTCTCCTTTGATCAGTTCTTTCCCGGAAAACTCCATGATGACCTGTCCGCCGCCCACCGGGGAAATAAAGCTGTCATGCTTTTCCGCTGTAAATCCGGTCATCGGCTGGAACCAGTGGGTAAAATGGGTTGCGCCGTGCTCGATGGCCCATTCTTTCATGGCAGCGGCAACGGTATTTGCCACATCAAGCTCCAGGTGTGTTCCGTTCTGTATGGTTTTGTGAAGTGCCTTGTAGGTGTCTTTTGGAAGACGTTCGCGCATGACTTTGTCATTGAATACAAGACTTCCGTAAAGTTCCGGTATGGTTTTTGATACTTCTTTCATCATATAGAGACTGCTCCTTTCATTTCCTGAAGAAATCATGCATGAATCCGCGGATCCATACAACAGAAAAAGGCACTTCGGACAATGTCCAAAGCGCCTTTGCTTTATGCTGTGTAGTATAAACACAAAACAAGAAATCTGTCAATCCTTTTTTTGAAAAATAATAAAAAAAGAAAAAAACCCTTGCAAAACCGAAAAAGACCATTAAAATGTCTTAATATGAACGCGGTAGGTAATAACCACTTTGTTTTTTCTATTACAAGATGATGAGATCAATGGACGGAGGAAGGAAAATGAAGACATGTTTACAATATGATCAGTATCAGGAAACCGGAGTCAGAGAAGAGTGCGGTGTGTTCGGCATTTACGATTTTGACGGGAATGATGTTGCGTCATCGGTTTATTACGGGCTCTGTTCTCTGCAGCACAGAGGACAGGAATCCTGCGGTATCGTTGTATCCGATACAAAAGGAGACAGGGGAAACATCGCATATCATAAGGATCTTGGACTTGTCAGCGAGGTATTTAAGCCGGATACGCTGTCATCTCTCCATGGAAATCTTGGAATCGGACATGTCCGGTATTCAACAACGGGAGGCTCTACAAGAGAGAATGCACAGCCTCTTGTTTTGAATTATATCAAGGGGACGCTGGCTCTTGCGCATAATGGAAATCTGGTCAATGCTGCAAGTCTGAAAGAAGAACTCGTATACGGAGGTGCCATTTTCCATACAACGACAGATTCCGAGATGATTGCATATTATATTGCGCGCGAGAGAGTCCATACCAGAAATGTGGAGGAGGCTGTTCTCCATACAGCAAGACGGATCCGAGGTGGATATGCTCTTGTCGTGATGAGCCCGAGAAAACTGATCGCCGTGAGAGATCCGTTCGGTCTGAAACCGCTCTGTATCGGAAAGAGGAACAATGCTTACATTGTCGCATCGGAGAGCTGTGCCCTTGCATCCGTAGGAGCAGAGTTTATCCGGGACATTGAGCCGGGAGAGATGGTTGCAATTACGGAAAAAGGCATCACGTCCAATAAGGAACTGCAGCAGAAGGAGCGGGCACACTGTATTTTTGAATACATCTATTTTGCGCGTCTGGACAGTGAGATGGACGGCATTAAAATCTATGATGCCAGAATCCGTTCCGGACGGGCCCTGGCAAAAGCGTGGCCTGTGGATGCGGATCTTGTGACCGGTGTTCCGGAATCCGGACTTACGGCAGCAAAAGGATATGCCATGGAGGCAGGACTTCCATTCGAAATCGCCTTTTATAAAAACAGCTATATCGGAAGGACCTTTATCAAACCGACACAGAAAGAAAGAGAATCCAGTGTCAAGCTGAAATTGAACGTTCTGGAATCTGTTGTAAAGGATAAACGGATTGTACTGGTGGATGATTCCATCGTTCGGGGGACCACGATGGCCAACCTGATTCAGATGCTGAAAAAGGCAGGGGCAAAAGAGGTTCATGTACGCATCAGCGCCCCTCCGTTTCTGTATCCATGTTATTACGGAACGGATGTACCGTCCAATGAGCAGCTCATTGCGGCGGACCATACAACAGAAGAAATCCGTGAAATTATCGGTGCAGATTCCCTCGGATACATGAAAATTGAGGACCTGCAGACAATGGTAGGAGATCTGGGGATTTGTAAAGCATGTTTTGACAACCACTATCCGGTTCCTGCGGAAAGCGAAAAAAAGGGATTTACAAACGAAGAAAATTAGAGTATAGTAATGGAATAATAAAAAAAGAAAAGAGCATATGGCAATAAAGGCGGCAAAGGTGTCGATAAAGAAACGCAGGACGAAAGCGGTTTCGGGCACTTTTGCCCCCTTTTTATTTGAAATTCCATCCTGCCGGATGGAGGAAAGTCGTAAGGAGGTAACAGAAAGAATGGTAAAATATGTATTTGTAACAGGCGGAGTGGTATCCGGACTGGGGAAAGGAATCACGGCAGCGTCACTTGGAAGGCTGTTAAAAGCAAGAGGATATCAGGTGACCATGCAGAAATTTGACCCGTATATCAATGTGGATCCGGGAACGATGAATCCAATCCAGCACGGGGAAGTGTTTGTGACGGATGACGGAACGGAGACGGATCTGGATCTGGGACATTATGAGCGGTTCATTGACGAGAGCCTGGATAAGAATTCCAATGTCACCTCCGGAAAGATTTACTGGTCTGTGCTAAATAAAGAGCGCCACGGAGATTACGGCGGAGGCACTGTTCAGGTGATTCCGCATATTACAAATGAGATCAAAGAACGTTTTTACCGGGCAAAAGATCCGGGAGAGGACCGGATCGCCATCATTGAGGTGGGAGGCACTGTAGGGGATATCGAAAGCCAGCCGTTCCTGGAGGCGATCCGACAGTTTCAGCATGATGTGGGAAAGGAGAATGCGATCCTCATCCATGTAACGCTGATTCCGTATCTGAAAGCATCCGGAGAAATGAAGACGAAACCGACTCAGGCAAGCGTTAAGGAACTGCAGCGGCTTGGAATCTGGCCGGACATTCTGGTCTGCCGTTCCGAGTATCCGGTACCGCAGGAGATGCGGGACAAGATCGCACTCTTCTGTAATGTACCGTCAGAAAATGTTCTTCAGAACCTGGATGTGGACTATCTCTATGAAGCGCCGCTTGCCATGGAAAAAGAGCATCTGGCACAGGCGGTTTTAAAATGCCTGCATCTGGAAGACAGAGAGCCGGATCTTCAGGACTGGATCGAAATGACCGAAGCGCTCCGTCATCCAAAGCAGGAAGTCGAGATTGCCATCGTAGGAAAATATACCCAGCTTCACGATGCCTACCTCAGTGTGGTGGAAGCATTGAAGCACGGCGGAATCAGCTGCCATGCGGATATTCAGTTTAGATGGACGGACTCGGAGGAGATTACAGAGGAAAACCTGGAGGAGAAGCTTGGAGGCGTGGACGGAATTCTCGTACCGGGCGGATTCGGAAAGCGTGGAACGGAAGGGATGATTCTTGCGGCGGACTATGCGAGAAGAGAGAATATCCCGTATCTTGGAATCTGCCTTGGAATGCAGATGGCGATCGTTGCCTTTGCCCGGTATGTGGTCGGCTATCACGATGCGGACAGTATCGAGTTCCATCCGGAGACGCTGCATCCGCTGATTGCGCTGATGCCGGATCAGAAAGATGTGGAAAACATCGGCGGAACACTCCGTCTTGGTGCATATCCATGCGTACTGGATGAACATTCCAGAAGCTGTGCGCTCTATGGCAAAACAGAGATTTCCGAGCGGCACAGACATCGTTATGAAGTCAATAACGATTACAGGGAAGTGCTGGAAAAGGCAGGGCTTCATCTGGCAGGACTGTCACCGGACAAACGGATTGTGGAAATGATTGAGATCACAGATCATCCGTTTTATGTCGGAACTCAGGCTCATCCGGAATTCAAATCCAGGCCGAACCGTCCGCATCCGCTGTTTGCGGGCTTTGTCAAAGCGGCGGCAGAGCATCAGAAATAGAAACGAAGCGAAAGGAAGAAACAGATGAAAGGAAAACAAGGATTGTACTGCCCGATGCTGGAGCACGATAACTGCGGAATCGGCGCAGTCGTAAATATAAAGGGAAAAAAGACACACCGGGTAGTCAGCCAGGCGCTTGAGATTGTGGAAAATCTTGAACACCGGGCGGGGAAAGACGCAGAAGGAAAGACCGGAGACGGAGTCGGAATTCTGCTTCAGATTTCCCATTCTTTTTTCCGCGAAGCATGTAAAAAAGCACAGATCGATATCGGGGAAGAACGGGAGTACGGAATCGGGATGTTTTTCTTCCCGCAGAATGAACTAAGGAGAAACCAGGCCCGGAAAATGTTTGAGACCATCGTGAAAAAAGAAGGACTTACCTTTCTTGGGTGGCGGGAAGTCCCGGTCTGCCCGGAAGTACTCGGAAAGAAAGCAAAAGACTGTATGCCGAAAATTATGCAGGGGTTCGTGGCCAAGCCGGAGGATGTAGAAAAGGGGCTGGACTTTGACCGCAGGCTTTACGTTGTAAGGAGAGAGTTTGAGCAGAGCACAACAGAAACCTATGTGGTCTCTCTTTCCAGCAGGACGATCGTGTACAAAGGGATGTTTCTCGTAGGACAGCTTCGCACCTTTTTCACGGATCTGCAGGATGAGCGGTATCAGTCCTCGATTGCACTGGTACACTCCCGGTTCAGCACCAATACGGAGCCGAGCTGGCAGAGGGCCCATCCATACCGGTTTATTGTGCATAACGGAGAAATTAATACCATTCAGGGCAATGCGGATAAGATGCTGGCAAGAGAGGAAAACATGTCCTCCCCGTATTTTGAGGGCAAGCTTCACAAGATTCTGCCGGTAGTGGACCGGAGCGGTTCTGATTCCGCGATGCTGGATAATGCGCTGGAATTTCTTGTGATGAACGGTATGGATCTGCCTCTTGCGGTCATGTCTGTCATCCCGGAGCCATGGGCAAACAATGATACACTGACACAGGCGAAGAAAGATTTCTATCAGTATTATGCGACCATGATGGAACCGTGGGACGGTCCGGCATCGGTCATGTTCAGTGACGGAGACATTCTCGGCGCAGTACTGGACCGGAACGGTCTCCGCCCTTCGAGATACTATATTACAAAAGACCATCACCTTTATCTGGCCTCCGAGGTCGGTGTGTTAGAGGATATCCGGGAGGACCAGATCCTGGAGAAAGGAAGAATTCATCCGGGGAAAATGCTGGTGGTGGATACAATCGGACAAAGGATCATCAACGATGATGAGCTGAAAGAATACTATGCGAAGAGACAGCCGTACGGCGAATGGCTGGATCAGCATATGATGGAGCTGAAGGATCTGAAGATTCCGAACAGGAAGGTGGAGCAGTATACAACGGAAGAATGTGCAAAGCTCAGAAAGGCCTTCGGATATTCTTATGAGGAATATCATGATTCCATCCGGACCATGGCATTAAACGGTGCGGAAGGCATCGCGGCGATGGGAGTGGATACCCCGCTTGCAGTGCTTTCAAAAGAGCATCAGCCGTTGTTCTATTATTTTAAACAGCGGTTTGCGCAGGTGACGAACCCTCCGATCGATGCGGTCCGGGAGGAGATTGTGACATCTACAAGCGTGTACATCGGAAAAGAAGGAAACATCTTAAAAGAGCAGCCGGAAAACTGTCAGGTTCTGAAAGTCAACAATCCGATTCTTTCCGACACGGATCTTCTGAAGATCAAGGATATGAAAAAACCGGGATTCTGCCCGGCGGAAGTTTCCATCATCTGTTTTAAGAACATGCCGATGGAAAAGGCGCTGGACCGTCTTTTTATTGAAGTGGACCGTGCCTATAAGGACGGGGCTACAATCCTGATTTTGACAGACCGGGGCGTGGACGAAAACCATGTGGCGATTCCGTCGCTTCTGGCGGTTTCCGCAGTGCACCATTATCTCGTGCGGACGAAAAAGAGTACGTCCATGCCGATCATTCTGGAGTCTGCAGAGCCAAGAGAAGTCCATCATTTTGCGACGCTTCTCGGATACGGCGCAAGCGCGGTGAACCCGTATCTGGCGCATGAGACCATACGGGAGATGATTGAAAACGGACTTCTGGAAAAAGATTATTATGCGGCAGTTTACGATTACGATCAGGCAATTTTGAATGGAATTGTCAAGATCGCTTCCAAGATGGGAATTTCCACAATCCAGTCTTATCAGGGATCCCAGATTTTTGAGGCTGTGGGAATCTCCAAAGAAGTGATCGACAAATATTTTACCCATACCGTCAGCCGGGTGGGAGGCATCACCATGAAGGAAATCGAAGAAGATGTGGAACGGCTCCACAGTCAGGCATTTGATCCGCTGGGGCTGGATACGGACCTGACACTGGAGAGCATCGGACGCCACAGTTTCCGAAGCCAGGGAGAACATCACCGGTATAATCCGGAGACGATCCACCTGCTTCAGCAGTCGGTATGGCAGAATGATTACCAGATGTTTAAGGAATATACCGGGAAGATTGACAAGGAGAAAACCGGGTATCTGCGAAGTCTGATGGAGTTCAACTATCCGGAAAACGGCGTCCCGATCGAGGAAGTGGAAAGCGTCGAATCCATTGTGAAACGGTTCAAGACCGGCGCCATGTCCTACGGTTCCATTTCCCAGGAGGCACATGAGGCACTGGCCCTTGCTATGAATGCGATCCATGGAAAATCCAACAGCGGGGAAGGAGGAGAGTCGCCGGAACGTCTCCTGACCAAGGGGACAAAGGAGAACCGGTGCTCTGCCATCAAACAGGTGGCAAGCGGAAGATTTGGCGTGACGAGCCGGTATCTGGTGAGCGCCGACGAGATCCAGATCAAGATGGCACAGGGGGCAAAACCGGGAGAGGGCGGACATCTGCCGGGAAGGAAAGTGTATCCGTGGATTGCAAAAACACGGTACTCCACACCGGGCGTGAGCCTGATTTCCCCGCCGCCTCACCATGATATCTATTCTATCGAGGATCTGGCACAGCTGATCTACGATCTGAAAAATGCGAATAAGGATGCAAGAATTTCGGTGAAACTCGTATCCGAGGCAGGAGTTGGAACGATTGCGGCCGGCGTTGCAAAAGCGGGAGCGCAGGTCGTGCTGATCTCCGGATATGACGGTGGAACCGGAGCTGCTCCGGGAAGTTCCATCCACAATGCAGGGCTTCCATGGGAGCTGGGACTTGCGGAGGCACACCAGACTCTTCTGAAAAACGGTTTGAGGAACCGGGTGCACATCGAGACGGACGGAAAGCTCATGAGCGGCCGGGACGTAGCGGTAGCAGCGCTTCTTGGAGCGGAAGAATTCGGATTTGCGACGGCTCCGCTTGTGACTCTCGGGTGTGTCATGATGCGTGTATGCAATCAGGATACCTGCCCGATGGGCGTGGCAACACAGAATCCGGAGCTGCGGAAATGTTTTAAAGGGAAACCGGAGTACGTTATTCATTTCATGGAATTTATCGCACAGGAACTTCGGGAATATATGGCAAAACTTGGTGTACGGACGATTGATGAAATGGTAGGCCGCACGGATTTGTTAAAAGCAAAGGAACAGCCGGAAAACGAGCGTGGCAGGACCATTGATCTGAGTGCGGTCCTGGATCATCCGTATACCGGAGAAAACAATATCAAAGGGGAGTATGATTTCGGGCTGGAAAAGACGCTGGATGAAACGGTGCTGATCAGGGAACTTGGAGAAAAGCTTGCCAAGGAAAAACCGGGCCGGGTGGAGGTCCGCGTAAAAAATACAGACAGGACATTCGGCACCATGTTCGGTTCCGAGATTACCAGACGGTATCCGGAAGGGGTGCAGGAAGATATGTATACAGTGGAATGCACGGGAACCGGAGGACAGAGTTTCGGAGCATTTATTCCGGCAGGGCTTACGATCCGCCTGTCCGGGGACAGTAATGATTACTTCGGAAAAGGACTCTCTGGAGGGAAGCTGGCCGTGTATCCGCCGAAAGAAAGTACTTATCGGGCAGATGAAAACATGATTGTCGGAAATGTGGCGCTTTACGGCGCAACTTCCGGAAAAGCATTCATCTGCGGAATGGCCGGAGAGCGGTTCTGTGTGCGCAACTCCGGAGCAACAGCAGTGGTGGAAGGCGTGGGAGACCACGGATGCGAGTACATGACAGGAGGAAGGGTTGCCGTTATCGGCAGGACCGGAAAGAACTTCGCGGCAGGTATGAGCGGCGGTATCGCCTACGTGCTGGATGAGGAGAATTCGCTGTACCGGAACATCAACAAGTCCATGATTTCCATGGAGGAGATTACGTGGAAATCCGAGGCGGAAGAATTAAGAGGGATGATCCGGGAACATGTGGAGGAGACCGGTTCTTTAAAAGGCCGGATGATTCTGGAACATTTTGATGAGTACCTTCCGAAGTTTAAAAAGATCATTCCAAATGACTATAAAAAGATGCTTGTCCTGAGCAAACACTATGAAGAGATGGGACTTGGAAGCGAGCAGGCCCAGATCGAAGCATTTTATGAGAGTACAGGACAGAAAAAGATGGGAGGGAACCAGTAGCGATGGGAAAACCGACAGGATTTTTAGAATATGCAAGGCAGACCGGGAAAGAACGGCTCCCGAAAGAGCGGATTGTTGATTTCCATGAATTTCACGAACCACTCCCTCCTGCAAGGCAGAAAGAGCAGGGCGCGAGATGCATGGCCTGCGGCGTGCCGTTCTGCCAGTTCGGAGGAAATCTGAACGGGATGGCTTCCGGATGCCCGTTAAATAATCTGGTTCCGGAATTCAATGATCTGGTATTGGTATACCACGAGCAGTACGGGCAGGCCTACAAACGGCTTCAGAAGACGAACTGTTTCCCGGAGTTTACCTCCCGGGTATGTCCGGCACTGTGTGAGGCGGCCTGCACCTGCAATGTGAATACAGATCCGGTGGCGACAAAAGAAAATGAGCGTGCGATTATCGACAGAGCATTTGCCGAAGGCCTTGTTGTGCCGCATCCTCCGAAAATCCGGACCGGAAAAACGGTTGCGGTGATCGGAAGCGGGCCGGCAGGTCTCGCGGCGGCGCTTCTTCTGAACCGGAGAGGCCACAGCGTGACGGTATTTGAACGGCATGACCGGATCGGAGGGCTCCTGATGTACGGAATTCCCAACATGAAGCTGGAAAAATCAGCCATCGAGCGCAGGCGGAAGCTTATGGAGGCGGAAGGCGTTGTCTTCCGGACGAATACCGATGTGGGACGGGATCAGGACGCAAAAGAGATTCTGGCATCCTTTGACCGTGTCATCCTTGCCTGCGGAGCTTCCAGGCCAAGAGACATCGATGCGCCGGGAAGAGATGCCAAAGGCATCCGGTTTGCGGTAGATTTCCTCTCAGAAGTGACAAAGACCCTTCTGGATTCGGATTTCGCGAAGGTACCGTATGAGCTTGCCAAAGATAAAAACGTTGTCATTATCGGGGGAGGGGATACCGGAAACGACTGTGCCGGAACGGCCGTGCGCCTGAGCGCAAAATCGGTGGTACAGCTTGAGATGATGCCAAAACCGCCTGAAAAGCGGAGCGAAAATAATCCGTGGCCGGAGTGGCCGAGGGTTTTGAAAACCGATTACGGACAGCAGGAAGTGATCGCTCTTTCCGGAAACGATCCGAGAATTTATCAGACAACGGTGAAAGAATATATCAAAAACGAGGCCGGGGAAGTATGCGCCATCCGGACAGTCCGGCTGGAACCGAAGAAAAACAAGAAGACCGGGCGGATAGATATGGTTCCGGTCAAGGGAAGCGAACAGACGATCCCGGCGGATCTGGTGCTGATCGCTGCCGGGTTTACCGGGGCGGAGGACTATGTGATGGACGCATTTCAGGTCAAAAAGACCGGCAGGAACACGGTAGAGGATACGGGATTTGCATCCAGTGTTCCGAATGTGTTTACGGCAGGCGATATGAGACGCGGACAGTCTCTCGTTGTCTGGGCAATCCGGGAAGGAAAGGAAGCAGCAAGGGAAGTAGACATTTCCCTGATGGGCTATACCAATCTTTCCTGACAGGAGTGAAGATCATAAAAGAATAGCAGGATATGAAAGAACAAGGGCGTTCTTACCGGAATATGAGCGGTAAGTGCGCCTTTTTTCAGTGCTTTGACAGCAATAGAAAAGACAGGGGTGTGAATTGGATGGAAAAGATAACTGGTGTGACAAAGGATTCGGCCGGTGCGGCTGCGGCATTAAAGGCCATGGAAGAAGGAGCGCACGTAAAAGTAAAGGGTGCGGTCCATTCCGTCAGAAGGATGGGAGAGATTACCTTTCTCATTCTGCGGAGGCGGGACGGCCTGCTGCAGCTTGTCTGTGAAGAAGGAAAAACAAAGGAAGGGTACCGGGAGGTCCGGGAAGGAGATACCCTGAAAGCAGAAGGAACCATTCGGAAAGAAGAACGTTCGCCCGGCGGACTGGAAATTGTGACAGAAGAAGTCACAAAACTTTCCGAGTCGAAGAAGGCTTTCCCGCTTCCGGTATCCAGAAAAAAAATGAATACTTCACTGGAAGCGAAACTCTCCGTGCGGCCGTTATCTCTCAGAAATCTCAGAGAGCGGGCAAAATTTAAGATTCAGGAGGGGATCTGCCGGGCTTTCCGGGAGTATCTTTTTCAGAACGGATTCACGGAAATCCATACGCCAAAAATCGGAGCAAAAGGAGCAGAGGGAGGAGCCAACCTCTTCCGGCTTGACTATTTTCACAAAAAGGCGGTACTGGAGCAAAGTCCCCAGCTGTACAAACAGATGATGGTGGGGGTGTTTGACCGGGTATTTGAAACGGGACCTGTTTTCCGGGCAGAAAAACACAATACAAAACGACATCTCAATGAATATACCAGCCTGGATCTGGAGATGGGCTATATTGATGATTTCACCGATGTGATGGAAGTGGAAACCGGATTTTTGCAGTACATGACCCGCCTTCTGGAGCAGGAGTACCGGCCGTGGCTGGATCTTCTTGGCACCCGGCTTCCGAAGACGGATGAGATCCCGTCTGTCCGATTCGATGAGGCGAAACAGCTTGTTGCGGAAGTTTACCAAAGACCGATGCGGGCACCGTATGATCTGGAACCGGAGGAGGAAGAACTGATCGGCCGTTACTTTAAAGAGACATACGGCGCGGATTTTGTCTTTGTCACCCATTATCCTTCCAGAAAACGCCCGTTCTATGCGATGGATGATCCGGTGGACCCAAAGGTGACATTAAGCTTCGACCTTTTATTTCGAGGACTGGAAGTGACAACCGGAGGCCAGCGGATACATGATTATGATAAGCTGACCGCGAAAATCGGAGAAAAGAAGATGACGACAGAAGGACTGGAAGATTATCTTTCTGCCTTTTTATATGGAATGCCGCCTCACGGCGGGCTTGGAATCGGGCTGGAACGGCTGACCATGCAGCTTCTGGGGGAAGAGAATATCCGGGAGACCTGTCTGTTTCCGAGAGATTTGAAACGGCTGGAGCCGTAGAAAGGAGATGGCAATGAAAAAAATCAGCTGGGATGAAACTATGGAATATCTGGAAATCCTTTCCCAGATCAGTCTCACGGAAGAAGAAAAGCAGGAGACAGCCGGAGAGTTAAAAAAAATCCTTGCCTATATGGAAAAGCTGGAAGAGCTGGATACGGACGGGGTGGAACCCATGTCCCATGTCTTTCCGGTACAGAATGTATTTCGTGAGGATATTGTGGAACGGGAAGATCAGTGGGAAGCACTGCTTGAGAATGCTCCGCAGAAAAAAGAGGGGCAGTATCTGGTGCCGAAGACAGTATAGAGGAGGAATGGTATGGGAGAAGAATATCTGACATGGACGGCCGGGGAGCTTGCCCGAAAGATTCAAAAAGGGGAGATCCGCCCATCGGAGGCTGTGGAAGCTTCCCTGTTACAGATAGAAAGGATGGAACCGCAGATCGGAGCATTCCTGCAGATTGACCGGGAAGGAGCGCTTGCCCGGGCAGAGGAAGTGGAGCAGGGTATCCGATCCGGAAAATATCAGGGGCCATTTGCCGGAGTGCCGGCAGCGGTCAAGGATAATATCTGCACAAAAGGTATGGAAACAACGTGTGCATCCAGGATTTTAAGCGGTTTTTACCCACCCTATGATGCCTGTGCGGTAGAAAAACTCAAAGAGGCAGGCATCATTATTCTCGGGAAGACCAACATGGATGAGTTTGCCATGGGAAGCACGACGGAGACTTCTGCGCGGAAGGTGACAAAAAATCCGTGGAATACCGGACATGTGCCGGGCGGCTCTTCCGGGGGTTCCTGTGCGGCAGTGGCGGCGGATGAATGTTTTATTGCCCTGGGATCGGATACCGGAGGATCCATCCGCCAGCCAAGTTCCTTTTGTGGAGTGACGGGAATCAAACCGACCTACGGGACTGTTTCCCGGTACGGTCTGATCGCATATGCATCCTCGCTGGATCAGATCGGACCTATTGGAAAAGATGTGGCGGACTGTGCACGGATGCTTTCCCTTCTGGCCGGGCAGGACAGAAGAGACAGTACTTCTTTGAAGAGGGAGACTCTGGATTTTGAGGAGGATCTTGCGGGAGATATCCGCGGAATGAAGGTTGGGATTCCGAAAGAATATCTGGACGAAGGAATTGACCCGGAAGTGCGGGATGCTTTGAAGAAGACCATGGAGATCCTGAAAGAACGGGGAGCATCAGTGGAAGAGTTCTCCCTTGGCATGACAGAATATGTCATTCCTTCTTATTATATTATTGCCTCGGCAGAGGCAAGTTCCAATCTGGCCCGGTTCGACGGTGTCAAATATGGATACCGGAGTCCTCATGCGGACTCGCTCCATGAGATGTACAAAATGACCCGTTCGGAAGGATTCGGAACGGAAGTGAAACGGAGAATTTTTCTTGGCTCCTTTGTTTTAAGTTCGGGCTATTATGATGCATATTATCTGAAAGCACTGAAAGCCCGTGCCGTCATCAAGGAGGCATTTGACCGGGCATTTGCCGCTTACGATGTGCTGCTTGGCCCTGCAGCACCTCAGACTGCACCGAAAATCGGAGAAAGCCTTTCGGATCCGCTTCAGATGTATCTGGGAGATCTCTACACAGCGGCAGTCAATCTGGCAGGCCTCCCGGCCATATCCGTACCGTGTACGGTGTCAAAGGCGGGCCTTCCGATCGGAATCCAGCTGATTGGAGACTGCCTGCAGGAGAAGAAGATTATCCGTGCGGCAGCCGCTTTTGAAAAAGAGAGAGGCATATTTCCGAAGGCATATTCTGGAACAAAAAGGGGGAAAATCTGACGATGAGAAAACAGTATGAGACAGTGATTGGTCTGGAAGTGCATATTGAACTTTCCACAAGGACAAAGATTTTCTGCGGCTGTCCGACCGCATTCGGCGGAGAGCCCAATACCCATACCTGTCCGGTGTGCACCGGAATGCCCGGTTCCCTTCCGGTTCTGAACAGGAAGGTCGTGGAGTACGCATTGAAGGCGGGACTTGCCATGAACTGTAAAATCCATACTTTCTGCAAATTTGACCGGAAAAACTATTTTTATCCGGACAATCCTCAGAATTACCAGATTTCCCAGCTGTATCTTCCAATCTGCTATGACGGATATGTGTCGGTTGATACGGCACAGGGAGAAAAAAGAATCCGGATTCATGAGATGCACATGGAAGAAGATGCCGGAAAACTGGTCCACGATCCATGGACGGACAGCTCCCTTGTAGACTATAACCGAAGCGGCGTGCCGCTGATTGAGATTGTATCGGAACCGGATATGCGAAGTGCCCAGGAGGTCATCGCCTATCTGGAACAGCTCCGGATCATGGCTCAGTATCTGGGAATTTCAGACTGCCGGCTGGAAGAAGGCTCCATGCGTGCGGATGTTAACCTGTCCGTTCGGGAAGCGGGGACAGAAAGCTACGGCACCAGGACAGAGATGAAGAACCTGAACTCCTTTAAGGCCATTGCGAGAGCAATTGAAGGGGAGACCATACGGCAGATTGAACTTCTGGAAGAAGGAAAAGAAGTGATTCAGGAAACAAGGCGGTGGGATGACAATAAGGAATGTTCCTTCCCGATGCGCTCCAAAGAGGACGCTAAAGATTACCGGTATTTTCCGGATCCGGATCTTCCTCCGGTCGTGATTGACGATGCATGGATCGGACGGCTTAAAAAGGAACAGCCGGAACTGCGGGAAGAAAAGAAAAAACGGTTTATCCGGGAGTTTTCTCTTTCGGAATACGATGCCCGGATTTTGACAGAGTCCAGAAATATGGCAGATCTGTTTGAAGAGACGGCAAAAATCTGTTCGCAGCCAAAGAAGGCTGCAAACTGGATGACTCAGGACGCCATGAAGCTTCTGAAAGAAGCAGGAAAAAGTCCGGAGGAGATGAAGTTTTCTCCGGACCACCTGGCAGCGTTGATCCTGGTAGAAGAAGAGCAGAAGATCACTCACAAAGGTGCAAAGGAAGTTTTTGAACAGATTTTTGACCACGATGAAGAGCCGCTCGCCTACATTGAGGCGCATCATCTGTCCACTGTGGCAGATACGGACGTGCTGGAGCAGATCATCGAGGAAGTGATCCGTGAGCATCCGGATTCTGTGGCACAGTACCGGGAAGGAAAAGAAAAGGTATTCGGATTTTTTGTCGGGCAGGTCATGAAAAAGATGAAGGGAAACGCGGATCCGGCAGTTACGCGGGAACTTCTGCGTGAGAAACTCAGATAGAGAATTCAGGGAAAATATCTGTCATAGTTCTTGCCCTGAAGTCCTGATGCGGAATATAATAAGAACATCAGGGAATTGAGGCAGTCGAAAGATGGAGGAAATCAATATGGCGAAATATGAAACTTGGGAAATTCTTCAGATGATCGAAGAAGAAGATGTAAAATTCATACGTCTGCAGTTTGTGGACATTTTCGGGACCATCCGGAATATTGCTGTGACGGCGGGCCAGATGGAGAAAGCGCTTGCGGGGAAATGTATGGTGGACGGATACAGCATTGCCGGGATGAAAGAGCTTGGATATGACAGAGTTTATCTGAAACCGGACATTGATACATTTACGATCCTGCCGTGGAGGCCGCAGCAGGGAAAGGTGGCAAGATTCCTCTGTGATCTGATGGATCAGGAAGGGAATGATATTGCGGAGAGTCCAAGATATATTCTCAGACGTGTACTGAAAAAGGCAAAGCAGCAGGGGTACAGTTTTGATCTGGACCCGGAGTGTGAATTTTTCCTTTTCGAGACGGATGAAGAAGGGAACCCTACAACACGGACGAGAGAGAAGGCGGGCTATCTGGATGTGGCGCCTCTTGATCAGGGAGAAAATGCGAGACGAGACATGATTCTGACGCTGGAGGAGATGGGATTTGAGATCGAGTCTTCCCATCATGAGGATGCCCCGGCACAGCACGAGGTGGATTTTAAGCAGGCACAGGGCGTGAAGGTGGCGGATCAGATTGTGACATTCCGCTCCACGGTACGAACGATTGCCCAGAGACACGGCCTGCACGCGACATTTATGCCAAAGCCGAGGACAGACCTTCCGGGCTCCGCATTGTCTTTAAATATTTCCGGATTCCGGGACGGAAAAAACATGTTTGCGGATCCTCAGGCGGAGAACGGATTGAGTCAGGAAGCCTACTCTTTTATTGCCGGACTTCTGTCACATATGAATGGAATGGCTGCAATCGCCAATCCGATTGTCAATTCATATAAGAGACTGAAACCGGGATATCATGCCCCGACCGAGTTGTTCTGGTCCCTCAATGATTACCGTGCCCCGATCCGGGTAGTGAAAGGGAAAGAAGGAGACACGCACATTGAGTGGACGCTGCCGGACGGAGCGGCAAATCCGTATCTTCTGATTGCGATGGTTGTCGCGTCCGGCCTGAACGGGATTCAGGAAAAGATGATTCCACTGAAAGCGGATGAAAAGGCAGGGGCTCTTCCGGGTACCTTGAAGGAATCTTTGACCGCGCTGGAAAAAGATGAATTTTTAAGAAATGTCTGCGGAGAGAGCTACGTCAGAACCTATTTAAAGGAAAAGACAAAAGAATGGGAACTCTACACACAGGAAGTCACTGACTGGGAGCTGAAAGAGTATTTACACAGATTTTAACAGACAGCAGGGGGAAAGAAAATGGGAAGTATTATCATCGCACTTCCGCGGCAGGAAACCGCGAGAAAAATCAAAGAAATACTTCTGCGCCATGGTTTCGGAGATACCATTGTCGTATCAACGGCGGCAGCGGCGCTTCAGGAAATCGGGCGTCTTTCCCACGGAATTGTGATCAGCGGGACGAAGCTTCCGGATATGGATTATACCGATTTGCTGGACTGCCTGCCACGGTATTTTGATCTGCTTCTGCTGGATACGACACAGAATGTCAGTCACAGAAGGCAGCCGGGGCTGGTGGCCGTGACCATGCCGGTGAAAGCATATGAATTTATCGATACGGTCAACATGATGCTCCAGAATCTGGACCGCCAGGTAGTAAAGCGGAAAGATAAGAAGCCAAAACGGACGGAAAAGGAGGAAAACTATATCCGGAATGCCAAGTACGTCCTGATGGAACGGAACCATATGACGGAGGAGGAAGCATTCCGCTACATTCAGAAAAGCAGTATGGATACCGGAAGAAATATGGTAGAGACAGCGCAGATGATACTGACACTGATCTATAATGAGATTTAAAAATGACGAAAAAACGGAAAAAACATAGACAATTATATACAAATGTACTAAAATAAACGTATTGGCATTATGACAAATACGGAGGTAGTAATATGAAAGGAAATGTAATTGTTGGACAGTCAGGAGGCCCGACAGCGGCGATCAATTCAAGTCTGGCTGGTGTTTACCGTACGGCAAAGGACAGAGGGGCAAACAAAGTGTATGGAATGCTTCATGGAATTCAGGGGCTGATGGAGGAGAAATACATTGACCTGTCAGAACATATCACAAACGATCTTGATGCGGAGCTTTTAAAGAGAACTCCGGCTGCATATCTGGGATCCTGCCGGTACAAACTTCCGGAAATTCATGAAAACAGAGAAGTATATGAAAAGATCTTTGAAATTCTGGACAAGCTGGATATTGAAGCATTTATCTATATCGGAGGAAATGACTCCATGGATACGATCAAAAAGCTTTCCGACTACGCGATTGTGATGGGATATCCGACAAGATTTATCGGATGCCCGAAAACAATTGACAATGACCTTGCTCTGACGGATCACACACCAGGATACGGAAGCGCGGCAAAATATATTGGAACATCTGTAAAAGAGATTATCCGTGACAGCTTCTGTCTGGAGTACAGCAAGGGACTTGTCACGATCGTTGAGATCATGGGAAGAAATGCCGGATGGCTTACCGGAGCGGCGGCTCTTGCGAAAGGAGAGGACTGTTCGGGACCGGATCTGATTTATCTTCCGGAGCTGACATTTGATCTTGACAATTTCATGGAAAGAATCAAAGATCTGCTGAAAAAGAAAACTTCTGTTGTTGTAGCGGTTTCCGAAGGAATCCATCTGGAAGATGGAAGATATGTCTGTGAACTTGGAGCAAATGTAGATTTTGTAGATGCGTTTGGACATAAGCAGCTCACTGGAACAGCAGCTTATCTTGCACAGTATGTAGCAAATGAGATCGGATGCAAGACCCGCGCCATCGAATTGAGTACGCTGCAGAGATCCGCGTCTCACTGCGCGTCCAGAGTAGATATTCTGGAAGCGTCTCAGGTAGGCGGTGCTGCAGTAAAGGCGGCGGATGAGGGAGATAACGGAAAGATGGTTGTGCTCAAGAGAATTTCCGATGATCCGTATCAGTGCAGCACAGAAGTAAAAGATGTGCACAAGATTGCAAATGACGAAAAACTTGTGCCGAGAGAATGGGTCAATGAAGACGGTACTTATGTAACAGATGAGTTTGTTGCATATGTTAAACCGCTGATTCAGGGAGATGTATCTCCGGTTATGGTGGATGGTATTCCAAGACATCTGTACAAACCACATCATTAATATTTGAAGAAGGGATCAATGGTGAAGATCGGTGTAACAGGAGCGGACGGATTTCTCGGAAGCAGAATTCTCCGCTTCTATCAGGATAAATTTGATATGACGGGATACCGTCATACGGACATGGACTTTACGGATCCGGAAGAGGCAGAGGCGGTCCTGAAAAAGGACCGCCCTGATATTTTGATCCATACAGCAGCGGTCTCTGATGTGGGCGCATGTGAACAGGATCCGGAACGGTCGGAAAAAGTCAATGTGGACGGAGTCAGAATTCTGGCAAAGATCTGCCGGGAGATCGGGGCGCGGCTGATTTTCTGCAGCTCCGATCAGGTTTATGTGGGAAATGGAGAAAGAGAGCCCCACAGAGAAGAAGAGAGGATCGCTCCACCGACTGTGTACGGCAGGCAGAAGATCCGGGCGGAAGAGCTTGCGCTTAAAGCCCAGCCGGACACGGTGGCACTGCGCTTAAGCTGGATGTTTGCTGTCGACTTCCGGGAGGGACAAGAGCATGGGAATCTGATTTCGACGGTCTGCAAGGCCAGGGAATCAGGAGACCGAATCAGGTATCCGGTCTACGATCTCCGGAGTATCACGGATGTATGGGAAGTAGTTGAAAATCTGGAAATCATGTTTCATGCACCGGCAGGAATCTACAACTTCGGAAGTGAAAACGACAGGAGTACGTATGAAGTAGTGAAAGAGTTTCTGGAAAGTGCCGGAGCGGGATCAGAAAATCTGGAAAAGAATGAGGAAGCCTTCCGGGATCATCCGAGAAATCTGCGGATGAATATCGAAAAAGTGAAAAAACTGGGAGTCCGGTTCCTTACGACAGAAGAAGCATTGAAAAAGGCAGGAACGCGGTGGAAACACGATCCTGCATAAAAAGAAAATCCCCCGTAAAAGAGAGGATGCCGGGTGATCATCGGCTGATCCCCGGCATTTATTATGAAAAAGTTTATTCAAAAAGTATTTACTTGACAGCGTCTTTATCAGTTCTGTTTTGTTTTCTTTTTGATGATTTTAGTATACCTGTTATTCGTGAAAAAAAAGTGTTCTACAAATCAACATTTAAAAAACAAAAAATGAACAAAATATGAACGTAAAGACGGATGTTGTGCAGATTGTACACTTTCTCTTATTTTCTATAGATGAAATGTGGCAGGCCGTCTTTCTGAGGCACGTCCACCTGTCCCTGAATCAGCGGACGGACATAGTTCAGGAACGATTCTGTAACATCGGATCCATCTGCAGTGATCCAGTCGGAAGGAACAACTTTCTCTTCATTGCAGATCTGATTGACATCAGCAGTCCCTGGAACCATCTCGTAGGAATCCCCAGCCTGTCTCTCAAAGGTGATCATAACGCCGGTTTTCCCATCCATGGCACAGTCAACTCCATAAGAACCTGCACAGACTGCTTCTTCCAGATCAGTGCCGGACAGGCAGGAAGAAGAGCAGCGCTGGGAGACATTGAGTTCCACAGAGCGTACTTTAATACCAAGTGTATCTTTTACAAGGTTTTCCAGATATTTTCCGGAACCTGTCAACATTTTGTGACCAAAGGTATCGGTGCCGACTTCGCTTGCGTATTCACAGATAAAGGTGCCTTCGGCATCGTGAATTCCTTCGGAAATACAAACGACAAGGTTTGTAGTCTTCTTCAGGGCATCCTGTACCTGGGAAAGGAAACGGTCTTTGTCAAATGCAGTTTCCGGCAGGTAAATCAGTACCGGATTGTCTCCTTCAAACTTTCTTGCAAGAGCAGAAGCGGCAGTCAGCCACCCCGCATGTCGTCCCATAATCTCTACGATCGTAACGGAAGGCTTGTTGTCATATACTGATGCATCGACAGCGATTTCACGGACTGTGGATGCCACATATTTTGCAGCGCTTCCAAAGCCTGGTGTATGGTCTGTCATGACGAGATCATTGTCGATGGTTTTCGGAATACCGATAAAGCGGATGCTGCTTTCATTTTTGGCTGCATAGCGGGAGAGCTTGCTGACCGTATCCATGGAATCATTTCCGCCGATATAGAAGACGGACTGAATCTCATATTCCGCAAATTTTGCAAACAGCTGCGGATAAACCGGATCGGAGAGATCTTCCGGAAGCTTGTAACGGCAGGAGCCAAGATAAGCACCCGGTGTTGTCTTCAAAAGAGGAAGCGTGCCGTTTTCTTCCAGGGTACGCATGTCCATCATGTTTCCATTTAAAAATCCCTCAATTCCGTTGACCATTCCGTAAATATTGTCAATCTGCGGTGTCTCCAACCCTCTCTTAACGACGCCGTAGAGACTTCCGTTGATAACAGCGGTCGGCCCTCCGGACTGTCCTACCAGTATGTTATGTTTCATATTTCATATCCTCCAGTTTTTTTCTCATTTTGTAATTTAGTATAACGAAAAAGGGAGGAATACTCAATAGATGAGGCGTCAAAAATCCAGACGAAAAACTTATTGACATTTTTCAGAACGGTGTATATAATAACACATAGATAAATATCTATATAAGGAGGGAGAAGATGGATGATAAGAAGATCGCACTAATCTTTAAAGCATTCTGCGACGAAAACCGCATTAAAATTATAAAAATGTTGCGTTCGGGCGAGAAATGTGCCTGCAAGCTGCTGGAAGAAATCAATGTTACGCAGCCAACACTTTCACATCATATGAAAATACTCTGCGATGCTGAAATTGTTGTTGGACGCAAAGAAGGAAAGTGGACCCACTACTCCATTTCAGAGAAAGGTGTGGAACAGGCGAAAGAATGTTTACAGCGTTTGACTACGCTTGAAAGCGAATGTGAAGAGAAGTCGTGTTGTGAAAAGTAAGAGAATCAATGCTTTTCCGCACGGCTTATATTTGAGAGAACAAATAGACATATTTCAATGTGACTATATAAAAGGAGATTTTTATGGAGACATTAAAAGGAGCGTGGGACTTTTTTCAAAATGAAGTCCTCGGTATGAACTGGCTGAATCGACTTATTGAAACAATTTTGAACGCTTGTGGCTTAGATACCACAAGTAAAATCGGGGCCAGTGTTCAATTTTTTATTTACGATACTATAAAAATAATGGTACTGCTTGGCGTGTTAATTTTGATTATTTCGTATATTCAAAGTTATTTTCCACCGGAAAGAACAAAAAAGATACTCGGCAGATTTCATGGGATATGGGCCAATATCATCGCTGCCCTGCTCGGAACAGTAACACCGTTCTGTTCCTGTTCCTCTATTCCACTGTTTATCGGATTTACAAGCGCAGGTTTGCCACTTGGCGTTACATTTTCCTTTTTGATTTCTTCGCCTATGGTTGACCTTGGAAGCCTTGTTTTGTTGATGAGTATTTTTGGTTGGAAAGTCGCTGTTTTTTATGTTATTTTCGGATTGGTGATTGCTGTTGTCGGTGGTACGTTAATCGAAAAGCTGAATCTTGAAAATCAAGTAGAAGAATATATCCGAAACGGTCATTCTATTGATGTTCCGCAAGCAGAATTACATTTTAAAGAGCGAATGAACTATGCTTGGGACCAGGTTGTTTCAACAGCGAAAAAGGTTGCTCCTTATGTTTTGATAGGTGTAGGTATTGGTGCTATTATTCACAACTGGATTCCAGAAGAATTTATTGTCAAGGCACTTGGTGATAACAATCCGTTTGGTGTAATTCTTGCTACGATAGTCGGTATTCCGATGTATGCGGACATTTTCGGTACAATCCCGATTGCAGAGGCGTTGCTGGCAAAGGGAGCTTTGCTTGGCGTCGTCCTTTCCTTTATGATGGCCGTAACGACGCTTTCGCTTCCATCAATGATTATGCTTCGCAAAGCGGTTAAACCGAAACTGCTCGGTATTTTCATTGGAATATGTACGGTTGGCATTATTATCGTGGGTTACTTTTTCAATGCAATACAATATTTAATTATATAATTTAGGAGGTTCGCATCATGGCATTAGAGAATTTTGGCAAGAAAAAAATCGCTTTTATCTGTGTTCACAATTCCTGCCGCAGTCAGATTGCGGAAGCGCTCGGGAAACATTTGGCAGGAGACCGTTTTGAATTTTATTCAGCGGGAACGGAAACAAAACCGCAGATTAATCAGGATGCGGTAAGGATTATGAAGCAGCTATACGGAATCGATATGGAAGAAACACAGTACAGTAAGACGGTTGATAAAATTCCTGCACCTGATATTGCAATATCAATGGGGTGCGATGTCGGCTGCCCTTATATCGGGCGGGACTTCGATGAAGACTGGGGGCTTGCTGATCCAACAGGAAAGGACGATGCATGTTTCATACAGGTAATCGAAGAAATTGCCAGAAGAATAAAAGAGATGTAAGTAATAAATCCTATTAAGCAGATCATGCCTGTCCGGAACTGCTTAATAGGATTTTTAGTTTTGGAAGAAAGTAATCTCCTTTATTTATATGATTTGATAAGAGTAATGATTTCAGATGTTTTAGCGACTCTGCCTGACACGACTAATTTTCCGTCGATCATAAGAGAAGGAGCTGACATAACGCCGAGTTTTACGATATCAATAAGATCCTCCACTTTTTCTACTTCAGCTTCACATCCGGTTTCCTGCACGGCTTTCTGTACATTCTCATAAAGCCGGCTGCATTTTTCACATCCCACGCCTATTACTTTGATATTCATGATAATCTCCAATCTAGTTTTTTAACGTCATTTCCGTTCCAACACATTCCTGCCATGATGAAAAGATTTTTTTGATGATTGCAGGTCCGATTTTTGAAATAAATACAAGCTGTGATTTTTCAAATTCCTCAGAAGGTTTATAATCAATCAGTGCTTCCACGACATCAATCTGTGTCCAGCCTTCTTTTTCAAGTCTGCAAAATCCTTTTACCCGGTATGCATCAGGGGTCAGACTTTGCAAAAAACGATCCAGCTTACTTTTTTCAACGGTACCATTATATTCCAGGAAGATTGACTTTGGCTTGTTTTCCACGGAGTTGGTTGTCTCTTCGGACTCCGCCCACTGATAAATCGTCAGATCTTTCCGGAGAAAGGAATAGTCCATTTGGCCATTCGCGCTGATCAGAATTTCGCATACAGGATTGATGTCTCTGATCTGTTGTGTGACCTTTTGAATCTGTTCTTCATCTGCAAGATCGGTTTTTGTAATAATTGCAAGGTGACAGTGCTTTAACTGCCGGTATGTAGTCTCTTCGTCTTTTACCTGTTCAAGAAAATTTACCGCATCCACGAAACATAACACACCTTTGAAATCATATTCTTTGTCAGAAACGACCCTGGCTGCTTCGAGAATTTCGTTTACATTGGAAGGATCACCCCAGCCGGAGCTTTCCACGAACAGATATTCAAAATCCTGTTTCGACATTTCGGCAAGAGCATTTACAAAGTTTAGCTTCAGACAGGAGCAGAAAATCGAGCCCCGGTTGATTTCGACCATCTGAATATCATCATTTCTGAGAATGGTTCCGTCAATTCCCAGCTTTCCAAATTCATTTTGAATCACACCTATTTTGTGCCCCTTTAACTGTTTCAGCAGTTCCAGAAGTACAGTTGTTTTGCCGGAACCTAAAAAACCGGTCAAAACATATAGTTTTGTGTTTGCAGACATGTTAACAACTCCTTTGACAATTTTTATATTTTGGATCATGTATATTCATCTACCCCGTTTTTTTGATGAATATACATTGAAGAATATCTATATATCGTAGTATATAAAACACATAGAAAAATGTCAATATGTATTGCCGGATATTAAGAGAATGTTTTTTTATAGAGATTTTCCTTGGAAAATCGTTCAAAAACGATTATACTGTAAGCAGTAACTGCAAAAAAAGCAGGAACGGGGGAAGAACATGAAGTATATAACATTTGCAATACCATGCTATAACTCACAGGACTACATGGAGCGCGCGATAGAGTCTGTCCTCAAAGGAGGAAAGGACATCGAGGTCATCATTGTCAATGACGGATCCAAAGACGGAACCGAGGAGATCGCGAGACGGTACGAGCGGGAATACCCGGATATCGTACGAGTGGTCAGTCAGGAGAACGGCGGACATGGAGAAGCGGTCAACAGCGGTCTTCTGCATGCCCAGGGAAAGTATTTTAAGGTAGTGGACAGCGATGACTGGCTGGATGAAGAAGCGCTTCTGAAGATCATGGAGACGTTGCGGAGATTCGAGGAGAACGGCGAAGAAGTGGACATGCTGATTTCCAATTATGTATATGAGAAAGTCGGAGCCTCCCACAAGAAAGTGATTCATTACAGGAACTGCCTTCCTCAGGATCAGGTGTTCGGATGGAATGATCTCGGGCATTTCCGGATAGATCAGTATATTCTGATGCATTCGGTTATTTACAGGACAGAACTTTTGAAGCTTTGTCAGCTGCATCTTCCGAAGCATACGTTTTATGTGGACAATATTTATGTCTATTATCCGCTGCCGCATGTCAGAACGATTTACTATCTGGATGTGAATCTGTATCGCTATTATATCGGGCGGGATGATCAGTCTGTCAATGAGAAAAACATGATCAAGAGGATTGATCAGCAGTTGTATGTCAACCAGTCCATGATTGATATGTACCAGATGAAGATGATCTCGAATAAAAAGCTTCGGAGCTATATGATCAAATATCTGGCGATCATGATGACTGTTTCGTCCATTATCTGTATCCGGTCCAAGAAAGAGGAAAATCTGAAAAAGAAAAAGGAACTGTGGACCTATCTGAAAAGGAAAGATTATAAAACCTATTTCAAAATTCGATATGGAATTTTAGGACAGACCATGAATCTTCCGGGAAGATCAGGAAGAAAGATCTCGTCCATGGGATACTCTGTGATGAGAAGAATCATCGGATTTAATTAAATACGAATAAAAAGACGGCCATGGTGCATACTACTCTTTAAAAGAATGGAAAGGAGCAGTAAGTAACATGGCTGTTGAATTTTCACAGAGCAGAACAAAAGAAAATCTGATGAAAGCATTTGCCGGAGAAAGCCAGGCGAGAAACCGGTATACAATTGCGGCAGAGGAAGCGTGCCGGAAAGGTTTTTTCGCGCTCAAGGAGATCTTTCTTTTTACGGCGGATCAGGAGAGAGCGCATGCGGCCCGGTTTTATGAGCTTCTGAAGACGGAAGCGGGAGAGAACATCCGGATCGAAGGAGGATATCCGGTGGATCAGTCGGAAAGTCTGGTTGAACTTCTGATGATGGCAGCGCATAATGAGCAGGAGGAACATCAGGAGGTGTATCCGGCCTTTGCAAAGACAGCGGAGGAGGAAGGCTTCCCGGAAGCAGCATATGCATTCTCACAGATTGCGGAAGTGGAAAAAATTCACGGGGAGCGTTTTGCAAAGATTGCAGAAATGTTAAAGAAGGAGACTTATTATGAGTCTTCGGGACAGGGAGAATGGATGTGTCTGAACTGCGGCCATATTTTTAAAGGAGAAAAAGTCCCTCCGGTCTGTCCGGTGTGCAGACATGAACGGGGATATTTTATTCCGGCATGCATGGCTCCGTATCTTGGATTTTCAGCATGCAGGTAATACGAGGAAAGGGGAAAGAATGACCAGCCAGAAAATAGAAAATCTTTTAAATCTTGCACTGGACGCGACCGGGACAGAACGGCTTCGATCTGTAAATCTTCAGGTGGGATATAATGAAATGACAAACACGTGGGACGTCATTATTCTGTATTCTGGTACGCTGGAACGTGTGTCGGAGACTGCGGAGTCGGTGACGCCGCTTTTGAAAAATTTTGCTATTGTGCGGATACGGGAGGAAAATATTGAGAAGCTTGCTTCGCTGGAAGAAGTAATCTATATTGAAAAACCAAAAAGACTTTTCTTTGAAGTGGCAGACGGAAGAAGGGTGTCCTGCATCGATGCGGTGCAGACACCCCGTTTTCGTCTGACAGGAAAAGGGGTTTTGATCGGAGTGATTGATTCCGGGATCGAATATGCAAATGCAGACTTCAGACAGGAAGATGGCGCGACGAGAATCCGTTTCCTCTGGGATCAGACCGTGGAAGGGACACCGCCGGAAGGGTACCGGATCGGTTCGGAATTCTCGGCAGAGCAGATCAATGAGGCTCTGCAGCAGCCGAACAGGACGATGCGTCTGCAGAAGGTGCCAAGTGTTGATATCTCCGGTCACGGGACTGCCGTTGCCGGTGTGGCCGCAGGAAATGGAAAAAACAGCGGCGGACGTTACCGGGGAACGGCTCCCGACGCGGAATTAATCATTGTCAAACTGGGGAATCCGGGAGGTGTGGGATTTCCGCGGACAGCGGAGCTGATGCAGGCAGTAGACTATATTGTACAAAAGGCGGAAATGCTTCAAATGCCGGTATCGGTCAACATCAGCTTTGGGAATACATATGGCGCTCATAACGGAACATCACTGCCGGAGCGTTTTCTGGATGCGGCTGCGCAGATCGGCAGGACTTTAATCAGTGTGGGAACAGGAAATGAAGGGGCAGAGGCCGGACATACATCCGGATTTGTAAGAGAAGGAGAAGAAACAAGTGTACCGCTTGGAGTACAGGAACGTCAGGGAGCATTCAGTCTTCAGATCTGGACGGATTACACGGATGTGATCGGCGTGACGATTAAGACGCCGTCAGGAGAACGAGTCGGTCCGATTCGGGAAGTGATGGGTACCCAGCGTTTTCTGACCGGAAAAACGGAGATTCTGCTGTATTACGGGGAGCCGAGCCCCTACAGCGGTCTGAACGAGATTTTTCTGGAATTCCTGCCGGTGGATGATTATGTAAACAGTGGAGAATGGAATATTATTCTCGTGCCGGAGCAGATTGTCACAGGGCGGTTTGAAATGTGGCTTCCTGCCAGCTACACGCTGAATGAAGGGACGGCCTTTTTTTACCCGACCGAAGAGCTTACGCTCACGATCCCTTCGACAGCATCCAGAGTACTGACAGTGGCAGCATATGATGCGGACACCATGTCCTACGCTGATTTTTCAGGACGGGGCCGAAAAAGCCAGAATAATCAGAAACCGGATCTTGCCGCGCCGGGAGTCAATGTCGTTTCTGTACAGGGAGAGGAAGGGTATGCATCTTTTACCGGAACATCCTTTGCGGCTCCGTTTGCATCAGGCGGAGCCGCGCTTTTGATGGAGTGGGGAATTACAGAAAAAAATGATCTGTTTTTATATGGGGAGAAGGCAAAGGCGTTTCTGAGAAGAGGAGCCAGAGAACTTCCGGGATATGATTCGTGGCCGAATAATCAGCTTGGATATGGAGCCTTATGTATCAGGGACAGCATCCCGGAAACAAGAGTTTCGTGATTATAGACAGTTTTTTAACAAATATTTTATATATAGTAGACAAAAAACTCCTTGATAAGAAAAAAATATTATCCATTTTGATACCTGCTGTAGGATTTTGAAACTTATAGGTTATATTTATGACAGATAAAAAAAGAGGAAAAACATCTATAAGACGGCATGTAAAGGAGGAAAACATTATGATGACAATCTTATCAGGAGTTGGGATGCTTTTGCTTACACTGGCAATCTTCTCTCTCTTCAGCATGAAAATGCCGAAAGGGTCTTTGGCCATGAGCGGTATGGCAAATGCAGCAGTAGCAACGTTCCTTGTGGAGGCCATTCATAAGTACATTTCAGGGGATCTCTTTGGTATCTCCTTTTTCAAATCAGTTGGGGAAAATGCAGGCGGATTCGGCGGTGTGGCAGCAGCGATTGCGGTACCGCTCAGCATGGGGACCAATCCGGTACTGGCAATTGCAGCCGGTGTCGTTCTGGGACAGTTCGGTATCCTTCCGGGATTTATTGCGGGCTATATAGTAGGGCTGCTTTCTCAGTTGATTGAAAAATATCTTCCGGAAGGTGTCGATGTCATAGCAGGAGCACTGATCGTAGCACCGATCTCCCTGCTCGTAGCTACAGCGGCAGACCCGCTTGTTAATATGACGCTTGCAAGAATCGGTGGTACTATTACGGCGGCGGCAGAGCAGTCTCCGCTTGTTATGGGATTCCTCCTTGGAGGAATCATGAAGATGATCTGTACATCACCGCTCAGTTCCATGGCACTGACAGCCATGATCGGACTGGACGGACTTGCGATGGGTATCGCGGCAATCGCATGTGTGGGCGGATCATTCACAAACGGTATTGTATTCAAACGTCTGAAGCTTGGTGATAAGAGTAATATCATTGCGGTTATGATGGAACCTCTGACGCAGGCACCGATCATTACGGCAAATCCGATTCCGATTTATTGTTCCAACTTCTTCGGAGGAGGACTTGCAGGTGTATCCGCAGCAGTATTCCATATTATCAATAACGCGCCGGGTACCGCATCCCCGATTCCGGGACTTCTGGCACCGTTCGCGTTTAATGATCCGGTCAAAGTCGTGCTGGCAGTAATCTTCGCAGCGGTTGGCGGATCTTTGGCAGGATATGTAGGAAGCCAGGTTTTCAAGAAGAGTTATGAGAAAAAAGCAGAAGCAAGGCAGAATCTGACTATCGAACCGGCAGCAGAATAAAGCAGATAAAAAGGATCCCTGGGGCATTTTGAGCCAGGGATCCTTTTTGAGTGATCATCGATACACGGTTACACGTTCTCGCAGTAACAAAGCAGTGCATTGAGAAAGTTGCGGATTTTTACATTGCCGTGCCGGTCGGATTTTCCGCGGATATAATCCATTTCACGTCTGACCTGTTCAAAATTATAAAGCGTGTTGGAAAACTCGTTAAACACATCGTTCGAATAATCTTCCAGACCCAGATGGGCAAGATTGACCAGTCCGGTTGAGGCAGCCCGGCGGATTCGCTGCTCTACAGATTTCGGATTTTCGCTGAAACGCGAGAGAAGACTGCCAAGAGTCTGCTGCTCGAGAGTCTCATCCTGATCGTGCAGAAAGGTGATCAATGAAATGATATCCTTGCTGCCCAGCTCGCCGATGATGCCCAGTTTCTGAAGAACACCGGTAAGTCTGCCCTGAAAACTTTCAGACTGTGAAGAGGAGTCTGACGTTTTTCCCCGGGTGGAAAATTCCGCCTCAAAGAGAGTCTGAACCTTTCCGATTTTGCGGTGCATGGAAAGGCTTTTGATGACATTACGGATTACAGCCTCGACCTCGATGGCGTTGATTGGTTTCTGGATAAAAAATTCCACGCCTGCCTCATAGGCTTTGGCTATGAGATCCTTTGAAGCGACCTGGGAAATCATGATGCAGACAGAATCAGGAGAGATATCTCTTACTTTTTCCACAAAACTGATTCCGTCCATATCCGGCATGAGAAGGTCGACAAGGATGATATCAGGATGAAGGGCTTCCACATCTTCCAGAGCGTCGTAGCCGTTGCCGGATGAACCGCAGCATTTGCCGAGCTGTCTGTCAGTCACAAGAATTTTCAGTATGTTTCGTACATTCTTATCATCATCTACAAAATAAAAGTTCATTTTTAACCCTCCAGTGTTTCTTTTGGCAGACGGATGGAAAAACAGGTATTCCCCGGACGGGAGTCTGCATGGATGCGTCCGCCAAGATTTTCTTCCACAATCCCTTTTACGATATTGAGGCCCAGTCCGCGGCTGATTTTCCCGGTCTCATAGTTGATTTTTGTGGAAAACCCCGCGTCAAAGATCTGTGAGAGCGCATCCGGGGGGATTCCCTGTCCATGATCTGTGACCGTACAGAGAATTTCATCTGCTGTTTCTTCTAGTGTAACCTGAATAAAAACCTGATCATTTTTCGAAGCTTCTACCGCATTTGTAAAAAGATTCCGAAAAACAGAAAGCAATTCGTACACATGTCCGGTGCGGAATGAACAGCGCCCTTTCACTTCAAAAGAAAGCGTCTTGTGAGCGGCTGAGGCAATCTGCTCAACCGGGCTGCGCAGAAGGGAAAACAGTTCACCGAATTCCAGGCGGAGAGGGCCATCTTCTGTCTGCAGCGCATCGGAAAGTCCACGCAGGATCAGATAGTATTCTTTCTTGATTTCATGAATATCATTCGCGATAATCAGGGCGTCTTTGGCTGCATCCTTTGTACTTGAATCCGAACGAAGACGCTCAAAGAGCTGATATGCAGAATGCATGGTCGACTCTACCAGGGAGGTGTTTTTCTCCATCCAGATGACTTCCTCCTGAAGGCGGGCTGTCAACAGAGAAAGATTCCGGTAGTAGTCCTGCTGCTCCTTTTTCAGAAGTACCAAATGGTACCTGCGGAACACCGTCATGAAAATCAGAATCAAAGCAGTCCGGAACATAGCGGTCATCAAGATTCCGGATTGCGAAGAAAGGGAAAATGCATTAATATTAAGACGTAGCATCAGTTCCCCGAAATTTGCCGCATAGTCACAGAAAAGCAAAGCGGCGGTGTCCATCAGGACCGAGGATTTTCGGATTTTCACGATATAGACAGTCAGAAGGACACCATAAAAAAGATAAAAAAACAGTTCCGGGACTGCCAAAGAAAAGGAAATATTGAAAGATGATTCCCTGAAGCTGCCCAGAAAAGCCCGTGAAAACAGTACAAGGACGCCTGAAAGAGCAGACACCGGGAGAACCGGAAAATCCGGGGCAAGCATGGCAAAGGATGCCAGAAAGACGATTCCCAGTGAAACGCTGAATTCAGGAGAAAAAATATTGATGTAAAACTGTGCTGCCGCCACCGTGATCAGGCTGTAAAACAAGGTGTGCAGAAAAAGATCAAAATATTTCGGAGATTTCATTGATGCTTTTCCTCCGTTTCGTTATTCTGTCATAATTGACAGGATCAATGATTGGCATGAAAATATTCTATCATAAAAAGGGAGAAAAGAACATGGTAAAACGGGAAGATTTGTATGGAATCGCATATTATAAAAAAGCTGTGTATTACGGAAGCACCAAACCGGATCTTCGATTCCGGATCGCCTGGAACAAAAAGGACGATACACTGGAGGCGGCGGTATGGAAGGAGCCGTACTGTTATGATGTGACGCCGGAAGAAGAGATCGAAAGAAAAGTGTTTTCCGCAGATGACGAAGGACTGTGTCAGATTACAGACTGGATCAACGAAAAAGCAAACTAAAGGCTTTACTTTTCGGAAAGCTGTGATATAGTAAAAAAGATGTGAAATGAGCGTAAAGGAAGTTTGAAAGATGGAAGAGAAAACAGGAGTAATCCACGGCAGGTTTCAATGCCTGCATCTGAAACATATGGAGTATCTGCTTGCGGCAAAAAAGCAGTGCGACAGACTGATTATCGGAATATCCAATCCGGATGCAGGTTTTATCAGAACCAATATTCACGATACAAACCGTTCCAGACCGGAGAATAATCCGTTTACGTATTTTGAACGGTACGAAATGATTCGTGAGGCAATGCTGGAGTTTCACGTTCCGCGGGAAGAGTTTGAGATTGTTCCGTTCCCGATCAATACGCCGGAGCTGATTTTCCAGTATGCGCCGAAAGATGCAGTGTACTATATGAGTATCTGCGACGGATGGGGCGAGGACAAGTACCGGACACTGACCGGACTGGGACTTCAGGTGGAAGTTCTATGGAACCGCCCGCTTGAAGAAAAAGGAACGACCGGAACGGAAGTGAGGCATCTTATTATTGAAGGAAAGCCATGGGCACATCTGGTTCCAAAGAGTGTGTACCGGTATATTACGGAACATCATCTGGATGAACGGATCATCCGCCTGGCCAGGGAAGCGGAAGAAAAACAGAATAAAACGAAATAGTACAAGCCGGACGGGCAATGCAGAGAATGCATTCCTTCCGGCTTGTTGCAGTTTACGGACAAAACTGTCCGTGATTACGTGATGAATTTTCTAATCCTGACAGATCACGGTTCCGGTGCGGCCTTTCAGAGCATCGCGGAGAGATTCCTGGCAGGTGATAAAGGCACGGCGTCCTTCTCCCTTCTCGATGAAAGAGACAGAAGCACGGAATTTCGGAAGCATATTGTAGATGCCGAAATGTCCCTCTTCCATATACTGTTTTGCCTGGGAAACCGTAATTTCTCCAAGCTGTTCTTCCTGGTCAGTTCCCCGGTTGATAAATACCTTTTCCACGCTCGTCAGAATGATCAGAGCATCGGCACCGAGTTCTTCCGCAAGCTTTCCGGCAGTCAGGTCCTTCTCAATTACGGCACTTGCACCTTTCAGATGATGATCCTGTTCCAGAACCGGAATACCGCCGCCGCCGCAGGCAATAACTACCTGATCTGCGTCGGAGAGGGTGCGGATCGCATCCATCTCTACAATCTTTACCGGATTCGGGGCAGATACGACACGGCGGAAACCTTTTCCTGGCTCCTCCACAACGTAATTGCCTTTTTTACGCTCAATGGCGGCATCTTCCGCGGACATGTAACGTCCGAGTACCTTGGTAGGAGTATAGAACGCCTCATCGTACGGGTCTACCGTTACCTGAGTCAGTACTGTGCTGACCGTGCGGTAGATTCCACGTGTCAGAAGTTCCTCGCGGATGGCATTTTGAAGGTCAAAACCGATATATCCCTGTGTCATTGCAGAGCAGACTGACATCGGGGCCGGTGTATAGTCCGGATGATTCTTGCCGAATTCGTTCATGGCAGTGTGGATCATGCCAAGCTGAGGGGCATTGCTGTGTGTGATGACAACCTGATAGCCGTCCTGTACAAGATCCGCGACGGACTTTGCCGTTTGCTTGACCGCAACCTGCTGCTCCGGCAGAGTCGTTCCCAGTGCCCGGTGTCCCAATGCTACAACCACTTTCTTTTTCATACGCATTACCTCTATTTCTCTATGATGTTTCGTGTCTGTGATACAGAAATTATATAATTTTTCCATGGAAATTGCAACCTTCAAAGGGGCCGCAGACCTTGATTTTACAGGGAAAAAGAAATAGTTAGAAAATTGTATGAAATACCATATATAGTGGAATAATAGAAAAATCACAAGATATGGTAGAAAAAACGGCTGCACTCTGCTATAACCCGACTTTGCCACTTTATAAAAAGTAAATCTTCCAAAAACATCGTATTTATCAATGTTTTTGGAAGATTGATTCAA